>JBKPDA010000113.1:0-9313 GCA_046727635.1 Actinomycetota bacterium
CTGCCGGGCCACCCGGTCGGGCTCCGACGACGAGAACGCCATCGCGGCCAGGCGATCGGGCAGCTCCCACTCCGCGGCGGCCGCGGCCTGCTCCACGGTCGCGGCGTTGGCGGCCGGCTCGTCGAGCAGCAGCTCGAGCAGCCGCCGGCGGCGCTCGCCGAGCTCGCGGGCGGCGGCCGACTGCTGCTGCGCGAAGCCCTCGGCGGACGCCGCCGACAGCTCGTCGATGTAGGCGAAGATGGCCTCCGCCAGCGTGTAGAGAGTCCGTGGGGGAAGGCCGATGCGGTCCCCCGCCCCGGCCAGCTCGCGCCAGGCCACCTGCGCGCCGGCGCGATAGGCGGCCAGCAACGCCTCGAGCGAGCGGCCGGCCCGCGCCTCGCCGCGCCCGAAGGCCACGTACACCTCGCGACCCGGGAGCCGCGAAGGATCGCCGCCCGCGAGCAGCTCGAGGAAGCCCTCGAGCCCCTGGCGCACGCCGCGCCGCACGTTCGCGTCGAGCTGGCCCTCGTACTCGGGCACCGCCGCCCCGACGGCGGCGATCACATCGTCGACCAGCGTGGGCAGGGCCGGGCGCAGCGCCTCGGCCACCGACGAGTCGAGACCCTCCCACGGCGGTTTGTGCGATTGCTCAAGTTTTGGCATCTCGGATGTGTGTAACGCCTGTAGAGCCGCTCGGAATCTTTCCGTACGCTCAAACGGATGACAAGACTAGAGAGAAACGCGAACCTGATCGCGGTCATCCTTCCCTTCATCGCGTTCCTCGGGGCGATCGCCCTGCTCTGGAACAGCTACGTCGCCTGGTCCGACCTCCTGATCCTCGCCTTCATGTACCTCGCGACGGCGATCGGGATCACCGTCGGCTACCACCGGCTCTATACGCACCGCGCCTTCGACGCGGTGGCTCCCGTCCGCTACACGCTGGCCGTGCTCGGCTCGATGTCCGTGCAGGGCCCGGTGATCGATTGGGTGGCCGATCACCGCAAGCACCACGCCTTCGCGGATGACGAAGGCGACCCGCACTCGCCGCATGGGCACGGCTCGGGCCTGAGCGGCGCCATGCGGGGCCTCTACCACGCCCACATGGGCTGGCTCGCGGTCACGCAGGGGCAGGCAGAGAAGCGGCGCTTCGCCGCCGACCTGCTCGAGGACCGTGTGATCCGCCGGATCAGCCGCGCCTTCCCATGGCTCGTGCTCACCGGGCTGGCGCTCCCCTTCGCGCTCGGCTACGCACTCACCGGCACGCTCCATGGCGCGCTCACCGGCCTGCTCTGGGGCGGCCTCGTGCGCATCTTCCTGGTGCACCACGTCACCTGGAGCGTGAACTCGGTCTGCCACTTCTTCGGCCGCCGACGCTTCCAAACCGACGACTACTCCACAAACGTCTTCTGGCTCGCGCTGCCCTCACTCGGCGAGTCGTGGCATCACAACCACCACGCGTTCCCGCGCTCGGCCCGGCACGGCCTGCGCTGGTGGGAGATCGACCTCTCCGGCTGGCTGATCCTCGGCCTCGAGAAGCTGGGCCTCGCGCGCAACGTGGTGACGATCAGCCCCGAGCGGCAGGAGACGCGGCGGCACGAGGGCGTGCAGCGCGCCCGGATCGACGCGCCGCGGCCGGTCGATCGCGTGGCTTCCTAGTCGAGCCCGTAGAGCCACCAGATCACGCTCAGGGCGCGGAGGGTCGAGCTCCCCGGCCGGTGGCCGCTGGACAGCTCGCGCTCGAGGGCTCCGAGGTCCACTAGCTCATCGATCCCCGAGCCTCGCGCGCGGCCGACCACCTCGAGGTGGCTGCTCGCGTGACGTGCCGTCCACTCCGCGGCGACGGGGCTCATCCCGTCGTCGCTACGGCCGCGCAGCCAGCCAGACACGGCGCGGGCACTCGCGAGGGTGGCGTAGGCGCCCGCCAGCCGTGGGCGCTGCGCCGGCCAGGGATCCGCGTACGGGGCGTCGCGCAGCCCGGGCGCGAGCTCGCTCATCAGCTGATAGTGGAGGTGCTCGGTCACCCACTCCGGCCCGGTGTGCGCAAACGCCGCCTCCACGAAGGCGCTCGAGAAGAACGGGCTGTACAGGTCCGCCGTGGGGGCGGTCCGCCGCACGCCGGTGGCGGCCCAGCGGCCCACGCGCTCGAACGCGTAGAACGCCTGCCCGGCGGCATGGGCGGGCCAGCCCTCGCCGCGGCGCACGTCGACGAAGCCTCGTAGGTAGTCCCGCGTGCGCGCCACCGCCTCATGCCGTACGGCGCCCCCGGGAGCGCGGGCCTTGAGGCTGAGCAGGCGACGCTGAAGGGAGGCCATGCTGGCGAACGGCCGAGCGGCTGCCGCCGGCCCCATGATCGGCGCGAACCCGGCGCGCGCGATCTCGCCGCCGAGGCCCGAGACCTTTACCGGCAGCGCATCCACAGGGGCGAGCTGCGGCGGATGGTCAGCGATCTGCTCCAGGCTGCAGAGGCCGTCGTTCTGGAACACGAAGCCGCGGGCGAGCGAATGGGCATCGGCCGCCCACAGGTCGTCATGGCGATCCACCGTATGCGCCAGGCCGAGCGACCGCGCGAGGTCCGCCGCCACTTGCACGTCCGCCTCCCCCGTGGAGCTCACCGTGTAGCAGCTGGCGGACACTCCGGCTGCCCGCAGCACGGCGAGGCAGAGGCGTGAGTCGCGGCCCGCCGTGAGCGGGCACTGGATCGGCACCCCGAGAGCCGCCAGCGGGCGGGCACCCTCCACGAGCCGCTCAGCCAGCTGGGCACTGTCGGCTCGGCGCCCTCCGTTCCGGCTCGCGAGGGTGGCCGGTCCGAGTCGCTGCTCCACGTCGACGCTGCCCGCCGAAAGCACGACGTTGCTGCCGCCGGGCAGCGCCCGGATGCCCGCCGCCAGAGTGCGGTCGCCCACGGTCCACCCCAGCGCCAGCAGCGAGCTGACGCCCAGCGGATCCGGCTCGTGGAGGTCCGCCAGCAGCCGCAGTGCCAGCACCGAGTTGCTCACCAGGCGGCCGCCACCCGGCGCCTCGCACATGAAGAGGGGCAGCGGAGCGAGCGGCGCCGTGACGAGCTCCACCCGGTCGAGCATGAGGTCGGCGCGCACGGCTGCGCCCGCCCCCTCGATCCGCCGGGCCTCGTCCCAGCGCTCCGCGAGCCGCGCCGCGCGCACCACCGGCGTACCGTCCGGCAGCAGCGGCAGCCCGTCGAAGATCACCAGCTCCTCGGGCGTCTCGAACACGTAGCTGCGCGGTACCGCCACTGTGTCCGGGTGGCCGATCGCCGCGACGGCGACCCGCCCGGAGGGCGATACCCAGCTGCGGGCGCCCTCTAGATCGAGGTTCGGTACGGAAGCGGCCGCGTCGCGAAGCGCCTGCCCCGCGCGCCCGCGGACCTGCTCGGAGGCCTCACACGCGGCCAGGAAGAGCAGCATCGGCGGCCAGTTCCGCGAGTGGGACCTCGCGGGCGCCCTCGAGCGGCCGCCGCAGGCTCGCGAGCGCGATCCCGGACCGCAGCGCCACGAGCGCGCCCGCCGCCTCGAGATAGGTCTCGACCTCGATCACGTTCTCCATCCGCATCAAGTCGTTCGAGACGTTCAGCACCGTCTCGTTCTCGCGCACGCTGATGATCGGGATGTCGCTGAGCTCCGCGGCCAGCGCCCAGACACGACGCGGGCAGCACCACCGCGGCCACGTTGTTCACCGTCAGCACGTGAGCCGGCGCGTGCTCGGGCGAGGGCGTGTCCACCAGCCGCGGTGCTCGCGCCAGACCTTTCAGCACGCTGAAGTAGTGCGGCGTGGAAATCAGCTCGGCGGCCACGCGCGGGTTCTCGCGCGTGTGCGGCTTCACGTCCTGGTAGTAGGGGAGCGGGGCGTGGGCGGTCGGCACCCTGAAGAGCTTCGACACCAGGTGGGTGATGATCGCCTCGACGCCCCCGGACGGGTTCGGGATCTCGCCTCGCTGATGACGCTGGAACATCTCCGTAGTGACTCCGTGGATCACCGAGACGCCGCCGATCGCATGGACTCCCTGCGCCAGCAGCGTCTCCACCGCTTGGGCGATGGCGTTCGGCCGCAGAACCAGGCCAACCGCGCATCCGCTCGGGGACCACTCGATCCGCACCCCGAGCTCTTCCGCGAGCACGGTGTAGATGGGGCAGTCGATCCCGGCCGACGCGCGCGCGGCGCCGAGCGTGTTCACGACCTCGTCGATGTAGCCGAGGCCGGTCGGGTCGACGAACGTGCCCACCCGGTTGGCCGCGACCGGATGCAGCCCGATGTGGCCGAGCAGGAAGTCGTCGAGGCTCTTGCCCTCGACGTAGAGCACGTTGCCGGCCATCTCGTTCAGCTCGGAGGCGTTGACCGCGTTGGGGTGCGTCACCAAGTGGTCGACGGTCGATGCGAGCAGGTTCGTTACGGGACAGGCGTCGCCCGCGAAGCCGCCGAACTCGCAGCCCACACCGGTCGGGATCACCTGTACCGCGCAGAAGGGCGAGGCCTGATGGGTCTTCGGCCGTGGCTCCAGCAGCTCGATCTCGCCGAGAGCAGCCTCGTACTCGCTGCCGAGGTCGTTGTGCAGCAGCGTGGCTTCGACCACGACCTCGTCGTCGGCCACCTCGACCAGCGAGAAGCGCAGCGGATATGAGCCGACGGGGAGCGCGTCCGCGAGCGCGCGACCGATGGTCTTCAACCACGGCTCGCCTCGCCTCCCGTCGAACCGGAACACGCGGTTCTCGACGACCATCAAGGCAAGCCTATGTCGACCCCCTTACTTGGGCAAGGGACCGATTCGGGACGCCCTCAGCTATCTCGGCGTGCCACGGCGCCGGGTCGCGCCCGTCCGCGCTGGCGCGCGGACCTATGCGCCGGTGCTGCCTCGGCGGCGGCCCGCCTGCGACGGGTCTCGCGCGCCCGCTCTGGCACGTCCCGGTGCACGAACGTGAAGCCGGTGCCCTCGCGGGCCACCGCCACGTAGCCCTCGGTCTCGATCGCCTTCACCAGCTTGAGCGCCGCACGCGCCGGCGCCGTGTGGAAGAAGCGGATCCCGAGTATCTGTACGTCGATCTCGCGCAGCAGCTGCGGGTCGAAGATCTCGTACTCTGACCCCTCCACGTGGTAGCGCAGCAGGTCGATGTGGTCGTGGCCCTTCTCGTCCATAAGCGACTCGATCGAACGACACGGCACCTTGATCGTGGTGGTGCCCAGGTCGAGGTTCGCGGCCGACAGGCTCGCCGGCCAGCAGACCGGCGACTGGTACATGGTGAGCGTTCCGTCGTCGCACCAGATCGCGACCTGGTCGAAGTGGAGCTTCGGGTCGTCGAGTCCCCTGACGTACTCGGCGGACTCGTCGCCGGGATCGAACGTGTAGACGTGGCAGCCCACCCGCTCGATCAGCTCCCTCTCGAACGTCACATCCATCCCCGCGCCCAGGCAGTACACGACCCAGTCGGGGTCCACGAACTGCACGGGAATCGGCCAACCGCCGTACGCGGTTCCAAGCCATTCCACGGGGATGCTCTGGTCGAGCTTCACGCCGCCGGTCACGCGCGAGATGAACGTGCGCCGGCGGACGGCGTTGCGAATCTTTGCGGGCCTCAGGTAGCGGCGGAGCGGGAACGGAACGGCGAGTTGGGCCATGGTTGCCTCCGGGGATCGACTAGGCGCAGCCGCACAACGTGCGATAGAGAACCGCTACCGGGTCTGGGCTAGCTCAAACCTGGTACGGCGCTACATCCAGCCGGTCCGGAGCTACGGCCACCCCAGCAGCTCGCTGTCGTGCGCCTCGAACACCTCTTCGGGGCTGCGGCCAGAGCCGTCGTGCAGGCCGTCGATCAGCGACTTGATCCGCGGCGTCATCGCCAGTACGTAGCGCGCCGGCTCCGGGCGCGGGTTCCAGAACGTGTGCGGCGTCCCGGCCGGTGCCAGCGCCGCCCCGCCCGCCGGCACCTCCACGCGCTCGTCGCCGAGGATGAAGGCCAGCGTGCCCTCGAGCACGTACCAGGCCTCATCGTCGCTGCGGTGGATGTGGAGCGGGGCGATGTAGAGCGGCGGATCGCCGCCGCCGGCCTCCGCCCGCCACTCCACGAGCACGATGCCCGCGCCCTCGAGGGCGCTTCCGGCGAGTGCCGCCTCGTGCACTACGCCGCCTTCAGGATCTCCCCGGCCGTGCGGTGGGCCAGCGACATGATCGAGATCATCGGGTTCACCCCGGGCGCCGTCGGGAAGGCCGATGCGTCGCCGATCCACACGCCCTTGGTGTCGTGCAGCTCGCCGCGGCCGTCCGCCACGGAATCGTCAGGATCGCTGCCCATCCGGCACGAGCAGAGCTGGTGGGCGGTGAAGATCGCGATGTCGTTGGCTGAGTACGACGCGTTCTCGATGCGCCCCAGGAACTCGTCGAAGTCCTCGCCCTCGCGCCAGCGCACGGGGTCGGCGTGGAAGGTGAGGATCTCCTTGGCGCCGGCAGCCTTGTGCAACTTCGCCAGCTCCAGGTGGCCACGCACGAACAGGCGGCGGTCCACCTCGTCCGACAGCGACCAGCGCACCACCGCGCGGCCGTACTGGTCGACCGCCACCTCGCCCTCGCCGTGGTCGCGCGTCACCGTGATGAACGGAGCGCTGTGCTTGAAGCTCGCCGCGAAGTCCCGCTTGTGCTCGGCGCCGTCCACGAACGGCCAGCTCGTGGCCACCACCGCGGGCGCGCTCGGCGCGCTCTCGATCAGGAAGCCCCAGCGCTCCTCCGCGTCGGCGAACTGGTACGAGACCGCCGACTGGGTCTGGCCGATCCAGGGTTCGATCGGCTCCTCGTAGAGGCCCTCCACGATCGAGGCCGGGTGGAGGCGCAGGTGCTTGCCCGCGGCCGGGCCGCCGATGCCGCTGCGGAGCAGCAGCGCCGGGGACTCCACCGAGCCGGCGGCCACCACCACGGCGGGCGCCTCAACTGTGAGCTTGGTGGTGCTCCCGTCGGCGTGCGTCACCGTTGCCTCGACGCCGGTCGCGCGACCGTCGCTGGCGAGCACTCGCTCGGCTCGCGCTCCCACCACGAAGCGAGCGCCTGCGTCCGAGGCGTCCTGCAGATAGGTCTTCAGCGTGGACTGCTTGCAGCCGCGCTGGCAGCCCGTGTAGCAGTAGCCGCACACGCGCGGGTCGTCGCACTCGCGGTCGGCGTTGCGGGTGATCGGCTTCCAGGAGAAGCCGCAGGCCTCCATCCCCTGGATGAGCTTGCGGTGCGGGCGGTTCTGCGACGTGGCCTCCACGTTCACCGACAGCCGCTCCCAGACGGCGTCGATGTGCTGCTCATACTCCGGCTCGTCGATGCCCTCCACGCCGTGCCCGGCCCACTCCTGCCGGATGTGCTCGGGCGTGCGGATGCAGTTCATGTAGTTGACGATCGTGCCGCCGCCGAGCGTGGAGCCGGCGTACACGGCTATCGAGCCGTCCTCCGACCCGAGCAGTCCACCGCCGAGGTAGAGCTCCAGGCTGCCGGGCAGCTCGAGCTGCTTGAAGTCCTGCTCGTTGCGGTAGGCGCCCTGCTCGAGCACCACCACCGACTTGCCGCCCTTCTGCAGCTCGGCGGCCACCACGCCGCCGCCCGCGCCAGAGCCGACCACGCACACGTCGGCGGTCAGCCTGGCCTCAGCGCCGCTCAGCTGCTCGACGTTGATCGTCTTCGGCGCCTCCTCGGCGCTCGGCGGCGGGGAGATCGGACCCGGGTAGCCGATCGCCTCCCAGTTGGGGTTGCGTCCCTGCTCGTCGGGCAGGGCGTAGAAGAAGAGGAGCGTGAGGTTCTTGAAGACCTTCACGCCGAGCTTGGCCTCCGGGGCCGAGGCGGCCACCTGCTTCAGCACGGCTGTGCGCGCGTCGAGCGGCAGCGCGGCGAAGTCAGCCTGGGCGAGACCGTCGAGCAGCCCGGCGAAGCCGGCGATGTCGTCGGGCATCATCGCCTGCGCCATCAGGCCCTCGATCTGCGCGGCGATCGCCATGTCGCCGGCGGAGCGGGCCATGAACGCTCTCATCGCCTCGTCGTCGCCGTCGTACTGCACCGCGGGAACGACCGTGTCGCAGAGCGCCTCGAGTGTGCGCCGCTGCGTCTCATTCAGGACGCCGGCCATGACTGCCATTTCCACAACCCCTCTCCTCGTGACTCAGGCGTCATCGTAACCGGGGGTGGCTAGACTGCGCGCGCTCTTTTGGACTTCGACCTGACAGACGAGCAGAGCGACATCCAGCGGCTGGTGCGCGAGTTCGCGCAGCAGGAGGTGCGGCCGGTCGCCGAGGAGCTGGATCGCGAGCACCGCTTCCCCTACGAGATCGTGGAGAAGCTCGGGAAGCTCGGCCTGATGGGCATGCCGTACCCGCAGGAGTACGGCGGCGGCGGCACCGACAACCTCTCGTACGCCATCGCCGTGGAGGAGCTCGCGCGAGTGGACTCCTCGGTGGCGATCACGATGGCCGCGCACACCTCGCTCGGCACCTGGCCGATATACGCGTTCGTCTCCGACGAGCAGAAGCACGAGTGGCTGCCGCGGCTATGCAGCGGCGAGCGGCTCGGCTCGTTCGGCCTCACCGAGCCGGAGGCGGGCTCCGACGCCGGCAACACCCGCACCAAGGCGCGGCTCGACGACGCCGACTGGGTAATCGACGGTGCCAAGCAGTTCATCACCAACGCGGGCACGGACATCTCCGGCTGCGTGACGATCACCGCTCTGACCGGCGATGGCGAGATCTCGAACATCATCGTGCCCAACGGCACCCCTGGCTATGAGATCGAGCCGCCCTACCGCAAGATGGGCTGGAACGCCTCCGACACACGCCCGCTCTCGTTCAGCGACTGCCGCGTGCCGGCCGAGAACCTGCTCGGGCCGCGCGGGATGGGCTTCAAGCAGTTCCTCCAGACGCTCGACGGCGGCCGCATCGGCGTGGCCGCGATGGGCGTGGGCCTTGCGCAGGGCGCGCTCGACGAGGCCCTCGCATACGCGAAGGAGCGGATCGCCTTCGGCCAACCGATCGCCAAGTTCCAGGCCATCCAGATGAAGCTCGCGGACATGGCCACCGAGATCGAGGCAGCCCGCCTGCTCACCTGGAAGGCCGCGGTGCTGAAGGATCAGGGCAAGCCGTTCAACCTCACCGCCGCCCAGGCCAAGTTGAAGACGGGTCGCTTGGCCGTGCGCGCCGCCGAGGAGGCGGTGCAGATCCACGGCGGCTACGGCTACATCGAGGAGTACCCCGTCTGCCGCTTCTACCGCGACGCCAAGATCCTCACGATCGGCGAGGGCACGGACGAGGTGCAGCAGCTGGTGATCGCGCGCTCGCTGGGGGCGTAGATGATCGATTCCAAATTCGGGTG
>JBKPDA010000114.1:0-8943 GCA_046727635.1 Actinomycetota bacterium
CCGACGGACTTCGACCTGGCCGGCACGGTCGATCCCCAGCTCTACGCGTTCATGGTGCGGCAGCTCGCGCTAGCGATCCGGCGCGCGAACGACAACCTCGGCCCCGGGAGCGCGGGGTGGGGACGCACCCAGATCGACGACCTGACGGAGAACCGATCGATCGAGGCGCACCTCTACGACCACGGCATCCATCTCGCCTACGGTCAGGGCAGCGCGTCAATGGATCCCATGGGTGTGCTCCACACGATCGATCCCAACGTGAACGTGCTGCGCGTGGACAAGACGATCGGCGGCCGCGACGTGCCGGTGGGAATGTGGTCGACGTTCGCCAACCACGGCACGGTCAACAAGTACCAGTTCACCTACTACAACGAGGACCACCACGGGGCCGCAACGCACATCGTCGAGAGCCAGATCCGGCGCCTGGGCAACGTGCCCGCCGGCCAGGATGTGGTGAACGCGTACGGCAACTCCGACGAGGGCGACATCTCATCCGGCCTGAGCCGCTCGGGGCCGGCGGCGGCCGACTACGTGGGCACGGTTGAGGCCGACGCCTTTATGCGCGCCTGGCGCACGGCCGGCCAGCAGCTCAGCTCTTCGCCGGTGCTCGATCTGCGCTGGACGCGCATGTGCTGGTGCGGGCAGGAGACACCCGATGGCGTGGTGGCCGATCGCGGCGCGTTCGGCATGGCGGAGTTCACGGGCTCCGAGGAGGGTCGCGGCCCGCTGTTCGATCTCACGCGCATTCCATTCGAGGGCGACCATCTGCCGGTGGGCGTCGGCGCCCAGGGCGACAAGGCCCAGGCGCCGCTGCTGCTCGACGTGCCGAAGGCCGTGCCGATGACGGCCCTGCGGATCGGCGACCGCATGATCGTCTCCGTGCCCGGCGAGATGACCGAGGACATGGGCCGCCGCGTGCGCTCGGCCGTAATCCAGGCGACCGCCGCTGCGGGCATATCCGACGTGGTGATCTCCGGCCTCGCAAACGAGTACGCCGACTACTTCACGACGCCGCAGGAGTACGACGCGCAGCACTACGAGGGCGCGGCCACGATCTACGGCCGCGCTAGCTCGGATGCGCTCGAGCAGGTGCTGGTGGACCTATCGTCTCGACTGGTGGCGGGCACGGCCGCGCCGGCGCCCTATGCGTACGACCCCACCAACGGGATCGGCGGCGACACGAGCGCTGCGCCATTCTCCACCGGCGCCACGAGTGCGAGCGGCTTCGCGCAGCCGCCGGCCGAGGCGGGGCGGCTCGGCCACCCGAAGATCTACTGGCAGGGCGGCACACGCGGATTCGACCGCCCACTCGACCAGGCGTTCGTGCTGATCCAGCGGCAGGTCGGCGGCGGCTGGCAGACCGTGGACTCGGACCTCGGCCTGAACATGCTGTGGACCGTCGACAACAACGGCAAGTACATGGCGGAGTGGGAGGTGCCGCTCGACGCCCCGGCCGGCGCGTACCGCTTCGTGGTCCACGCCAACCACTACGACCTCACCTCGTCCCCGTTCTCAGTCGTGCCGGCGAAGACGCTCACCGTCACTCGCGTGACCGGCACGCCGGGCCGCGCCACCGTAACGCTGGACTATCCGGCGCCGATCTCCCATGAGGCCGTGGGCGACCCGCCCGGCGACTCCACGGCCGACCTCACCTGGCGTCCGAAGAACGCCTCGAGCGGCCGGGTCACGTTCCTGGTGAACGGGCGCTCCGTGAGCGCCTCGGCCTCGTCCGACGGTACCTTTTCGGTGGCCGCGCCGCCAGGGGCGCAAGTGCAGGTGGCCGCCGGCGCGGCCCAGGACGGCTACGGGAACCTGAACGGGAACTCGCTGGCCTTCAGCGCCTAGAGTAACCCGATGGCGAGCAGCTGCGTTCGGCGTTGACGCCCGACGACGAGTGCCTCGAGGCGCTCCGTGCCGATGCCCTCGATGCCGCCCGCCGCTACGCCGAAGCGTTCTTCGAGCGGCAGCCTTTCGTGCCGGGGGAGACCACCGTGCCCGTGGCCGGCCGCGTGATCGGTGCGCCGGAGCTGGAGGCGCTGGTGGACGCGTCGCTCGACGGCTGGCTCACCGAGGGCCGCTTCGCGGAGCGCTTCCGAGCGGGGCTCGCGGGCGTGGTTCAGCGCGAGCACGTGGCGCTCACCGGCTCGGGCTCGCAGGCCAACCTGCTCGCCGTGGCAGCCGCGATGTCGCCGCTGCAGGAGCGCCCGCTGCGGCCCGGCGACGAGGTGATCACGCCCGCCATCGGCTTCCCCACCACCGTGAACCCGCTCTACCAGTACGGGCTCGTGCCGGTGTACGTCGACGTCGAGCGAGACACGTACAACCCCTCGCTCGAGCGGATCGCGGATGCGATCACCGACCGCACCCGGGCGATCGTCGCCGCCCACTGCCTCGGCAACCCGTTTGACGCAGCCGGGGCGGCCGAGCTCGGGCTCGTGCTGATCGAGGACTGCTGCGATGCGCTCGGCTCGACGCTCGGCGGGCGGCCCGTGGGCAGCTTCGGCCAGGCGGCGGCGTTCTCGTTCTATCCCGCCCACCACATCACCACGGGCGAGGGCGGCGCCGTGGCCAGCGACGAGCCCGTGTGGGCGCGCGCAATCTCCTCCCTGCGCGAGTGGGGCCGCGACTGCTGGTGCCCGCCGGGGGTGAACGACCTCTGCGGCCGGCGCTTCGACGGCCAGTTCGGCGACCTGCCTGCCGGTTACGACCACAAGTACGTGTTCAGCCACGTCGGCTTCAACTTCAAGGTCACGGACATGCAGGCGGCGCTCGGGCTCGCGCAGCTCGAGCGGCTCGAGGACTTCGGGGCAGCGCGGCGGCGCAACTTCGCGCGGCTGCACGAGGCTCTCGAGCCGCTCGAGGATCGCCTGGTGCTGCCGCGCTCGCTGCCGGGCGCCGACCCGTCCTGGTTCGGCTACCCGTTCACCCTCCGCGAGGGCGGTGGGGAGGAGCGCCGGCGGCTCCAGCTCCACCTGCAGGCGCGGCGCATCGACAGCCGCCTGATGCTCGCCGGCAACCTCACCCGTCAGCCGGGCTACAAGGGGCTGGCCCACCGCATAGCCGGCGAGCTCACGAACGCCGACCGCATCACCGAAGCCTCGGCCTGGGTCGGCGTCTACCCCGGGCTGACGGACGAGATGATCGACTGGATCGCCGAGTCGATCGCCGACTTTCTCGCATAGGGAAACACCCGATGCGGGCGGTCCGATTGCGGCGTACCTTCGCCGCACATGGTCCTCGACGCCTCCCTGACCAACCGCTGGTCGCAGTGGCAGCCCCACCCCTCGCTCGACTACACGCTCGGCGTGGAGGAGGAGGTGATGCTGCTCAACCCGCACGACTGGTCGCTTGCGCAGCAGATCGACCGCGTACTCGCGGACCTGCCAGCCGTCCTCGCGGAGCGACTCACCCCGGAGACCCACAAGGCGGCTCTCGAGCTCGGCACGAGCGTGCACACCAGCGTGGAGGGCGTCGCCGCGGAGCTGCGATCGCTACGGCGCTCGGTGGACGTGCAGCTGGCAATGCTCGGCCTCCGGGCGGGCGCCGCGGGCACGCACCCGATGACCGTCTGGCACGAGTCCGTGGTGTCGAGCGGCGACCGCCAGCAGGAGGTGTACGGCTCGATGCGCGAGCTGGCCCGGAGGGAGCCCACCTTCGCTCTGCACGTGCACGTGGGCGTGCGCGACCCCGACGACGCGATCCGCACCGCCGACCGCATGCGGGCCCATCTGCCGCTGCTGCTCGCGCTGTCGGCCAACTCGCCCTTCTGGCAGGGGCGCGATACGGGGCTCGCCTCGGCGCGCACGCCGCTGTGGCAGGCGTTCCCGCGGGTGGGGATCCCTCGCGCGTTCGGCAGCTACGACGAGTACGTGTCCTCCGTAGACCTGCTGATCGGCTGCGGGGCGCTGCCCGAACCCACCTTCCTCTGGTGGGACGTCCGCCCACAGCCGCGCTACGGCACGGTGGAGGTGCGCGTGATGGACGTGCAGGCGAGCGTGGACCGCACGGTGCCGCTGGTGGCGCTCGTCCAATGCCTGGCTCGGCTCGAGTGTGAGGAGGGCTACGCGTCGAGCACGCTGCTGGCGGCCCCGGAGGTGTTGGAGGAGAACCGCTTCCTGGCCGCGCGCGATGGCGTGGACGCCTACCTGATCTCGCCGGAAGACGGTTGCCGCGTGAGCATCGGCAACCTGGTGGACGACCTGTTCCCCGCCCTCTTCCCGCACGCCCAGGACCTGGGCTGCGAGGGGGCGCTCGCCGGTATCGCCGATCTCCTGGCCGCGCCGTCAGCTGCCCGCCAGCTGGAGACAGCCCGCCGGACCGGACGGCTTCAGGGCCTGGTGGAGGAGCTGGCGCGCCAGTTCAGCCGGTGAAGCCGGAGCACGTGGGCTACACCGACAGCTCGAGCTGCCCTGGGTCCCGCAGCGCCGCCTCGTCGAGGCCGGCGACCCGCACGCCGAGCAGCCGGACCGGCCGCGGTGGGTCGAACTCCGCGAGCAGCTGCGACGCCACGCGGTGCACCACGTCGAACTCGTTCGTGGGCTCGGCCAGTGAGCGGGCTCGCGTGTGCGTGGAGAAGTCGTCGAGGCGGTCCTTGATGCCGATAGTGCGGCCTGACTGCTCGGAGCGCGAGAGGGTGGAGCACAGCTCCTCGGTCAGGCGCTGCAAGATCGGCGACAGGGCAGCCACACCGCGCAGGTCGCGCTCGAACGTGGTCTCGCGCGACTCCGACTTGGCGAGCCGCACGGTCTCCACCGTGCGCTCGTCCTCGAAGCGCGCGAGCGCCCGCAGGTGCGGGCCCAGCCGCGGCCCGAACATCTCCGCGAGATCGGACTCGGGCACCTCCGCGAGCGCGCGCAGCGTGACGATGCCCCGCTCCTCGAGCCGCTTCACGCTCTTCGGCCCGATGCCCGGCACGACCCCTGGTGACGAGTCGGCGAAGCGCTCGCGGGCATCCTCGCGGCTGAGCACGACGAACCCGTCCGGCTTCTCGGCGTCCGACGCCATCTTCGCCACCAGCTTGCTCGGCCCGATGCCGATCGAGCAGGTGAGACCGGTGCGCTCCAGCACCGCCGCCTTCACTCGCCGCGCCGCCGCCCGCGGGCGCTCGATGCCTGTGAGGTCGAGGTAGGCCTCGTCCATTCCGAGCACCTCCACGCGCTCCACGTGCTCGCGCAGCACGGCCATCACCTCGCGCGACCGGCGGCGGTACTCCTCGAAGTCGGGCGGTATGAACACCACGTCAGGGCAGCGCCGCCTTGCCCAGGCCGCGGGGGTGGCCGAGAAGATGCCGTACCGCCGTGCCTCATAGCTGGCAGTTGTGACCACCGCCCGCGCGCCGCTGCCCGCCACGACCACCGGCTTGCCGCGCAGTTCGGGCCGTCGCTGCAGCTCGACGCTCACGTAGAAAGCGTCCATGTCCACGTGTGCGATGCAGCGCCCCACGGACGCGAACGTTAGTTCGGCTCTCGGACGGCTCAGCCGGCCTGGCGGACCGGCCGGATCAGCACTTCGTTCACGTCCACGTTGCGCGGCTGGGAGAGCGCCCACAGCACCGCGCCGGCGATGTCGTCGGGCTCGAGAGCACCCTCCGGACGGTTGTCGAAGAAGGGCGTGTCGACCATCCCGGGCTCGATCAGCGTGACCTTGATGTCCGAGTCCGACACCTCCTGGCGCAGCGCCTCGCCCATCGCGGTGACGGCATGCTTGGTGACTGCGTAGAGCGAGCCCGGCAGCACGCGGCGGCCGGCCACCGAGCTGGTGATCACGAACTGTCCGCGTCCCTGCTCGCGGAACACCGGCAGCGCCGCGCGGATCGACAAGGCGGTGCCGAGCACGTTGGTGTCGATCATCGCCTTCCAGTGCTCCACGCTGTCCTCGAGGAAGCCGCGCTTGGCGCCGAAGCCGGCGTTGGCGAACACGGCGTCGAGCGAGCCGAACCCGTCGAGCGCGGTACGTACGAGGGCCTGCTGGTCGTCCCAATCGGCCACGTCGCAGCAGCGCGCCAGCGCCACCTCATCGCCGCCCAGCGAGGCGGCCAGGTCGCGCAGCCGATCGCCGCTTCGAGCCCCCAGCACCACCCGCCAGCCGGACGCCACCGCGTGCCGCGCGGTGGCCGCGCCGATCCCGGTGCTCGCGCCGGTGATGAGGAGAACGCCGGGACCAGCCATTCGGCCGTTTCTATCACTTAGGGTTCCGCCACCGATGGAGGACGCGACCAGGGCTCGCTTCCCGGACGTCGAGCCGGCAGCCGGCTTCTACGAGAGCTACTACCTGCGCGCGGCGCACCCCGCGGAGCCGCTGGGCGTCTGGATCCGCTACACGGTTCACAAGCGCCCGGGCGCCCCGCCGAACGGGTCGCTCTGGTTCACCCTCTTCGACGCCGCCGCCGACGGGCCCGTCGCATCGAAGGTGACGCAGCCGCAGCCGAGCGCCGGCGGGGAGAGCTACATCGAGATCGCCGGCAGCACGTTCGCCCCCGCGCGCGTGGTGGGCGAGGCCGGCCCGGTGTCGTGGGAGCTCGAGTTGACAGACGGGGAGCCGCCGCTGTTCCACCTGCCGTACGGCTGGATGTACACGGCGAAGATCCCGCGCACCAAGACGCTGAGCCCGCACCCGGCGGCGCGCTTCAGTGGGCGCCTGACGGCGAACGGCCGCACGATCGAGCTCGATAGCTGGCCCGGCATGGTGGGCCACAACTGGGGCGCCGAGCACGCCGAGCGCTGGGTCTGGATGCATGGGATCGGCTTCGAGGGCGAGGAGCTCGGCACCTGGCTGGACGTGGCGGTCGGGCGCGTGAAGGTCGGGCCGCTCACCACGCCATGGATCGCCAGCGGCGCCATCTCGCTCCGCGGCGAGCGCCACCAGCTGGGCGGAGCCGAGCGCATCCGCTCGACGCACATCAACGAGTCGCCGACCGGTTGCGACTTCGCGCTCCCGGGCGACGGGATCACGGTTAGGGGCCGGGTGGGCTCGGAGACGCGCAACTTCGTGGGCTGGGTGTACGCGGACCCAGGCGGCTCCGAGCACAACACCGCCAACTGCTCGATCGCCGATATGGAGCTGACCGTGTCGCGCGAGGGGTCGCCGGACCTGGTGCTTCGCTCCACGAGCGGCGCCACCTACGAGATCGGCATGCGCGAGCACGACCACGGCATTCCGCTCGAGCCGTTCCCCGACGGCTGACTACGATCTATTCATGACAACGAAGATCGAGAAGACAGACCAGGAGTGGCGCGACCAGCTGACTCCTGAGCAGTACGAGATCCTCCGTCGCAAGGGCACGGAGCCGCCGTTCACCGGCCGCTACGCGCACTCCAAGGAGGACGGCATCTACCGCTGTGCCGGCTGCGGCGCCGAGCTGTTCAGCTCCGACGCCAAGTTCGACTCCGGCACCGGCTGGCCGAGCTTCACCGAGCCCGGGCAGAACGCGAACATCGAGCTGCACGAGGACCGCAGCCACGGGATGATCCGCACCGAGGTGACGTGCGGCACCTGCGGCGGCCACCTCGGGCACGTGTTCCCGGACGGCCCGGGGCCCACCGGCCAGCGCTATTGCATCAACTCCTGCGCGCTCGACCTGGACGCGCGTAGCTAGTTGCCGCCACTACTCAGGCTCCATCGCCGGGCGTTCCAGGACGACCCGGCGCTGGACGTCGCCGTCTCGCGCGCGATCCTCAATCGCGTGGCGGCCGGCGAGCTGCCTGAGACCGCGCGGCTCACCCGGCCGGGCGCCATGGTGGCGTTTGGCCGCCAGGACGTGGCGAGCGCGAGCTACCTGCCCGCGGTACGCGCCGCGCGCGCGGGCGGTTTCGAGGCGATCGAGCGGCTGGCGGGCGGGCGGGCGGCGGTGTTCCACGAGCGGACGCTGGCAATCGCTCACGCACGGCCCGACGGCGAGCCCCAGGCGCACATCTACCCGCGCTTCGAGGAGTGGTCCGGACTGATCGCGGCCGCTCTGCGGCGGCTTGGGGTCGATGCCGGCGTGGGGGAGGTGCCGGGCGAGTACTGCCCCGGCGGCTACAGCGTTCACGCGGGCGGGCGGATCAAGCTCGCCGGGATCGGGCAGAAGCTGATCAAGCACGCCGGGCACCTCGGCGGCGTGCTGGTGGTGGGCGATGGCGCGCGCGTCCGCGACGTGCTCGTGCCGGTGTACGAGACGCTGGGCCTCGGCTTCGACCCGGCCACGGCGGGCGCTGTGGAGGACGAGTTGCCGGGCATCTCGCTCGACGACGTGGAGGCGGCGCTGCTCGAGGAGCTGTCGGTGCTGTACGAGGTCGAGGAGGCCGAGCTCGACGACGCGACGATCGCCCTCGCCCGCGAGCTGCGAGCAGAGCACGAGTCGCCCGCGGCGTAGCCCGCCGGCGAAGCCCGGCTCCGAGACCCGACACCCGAGACCCGAGACCGGGACTGCTACCTTACGTTTACGTAAGAAACCGAAATGAGTTTCGTCCCCGCCACATCTCGCCTTCGCCAGCGCCCGCAAGTGGGCGTGGCCGCCGAGCACCCGCACTACAAGTGGTGGGCGCTCTCCTGCACCAGCCTCGGGATGCTGCTCGCGACGATCAACTCGGGCACGCTGATCATCGCCCTGCCGGACCTCGAGCGCAGCCTGAACACCGGGCTGCTCGAGCTCGTGTGGGTGATCCTCGTCTACATGATCGCCTCCACCGTGCTGGTGCTCACGGCGGGGCGGCTGGCGGACCTGTTCGGCCGCAAGCGCGCCTACGTGGGCGGATTCCTCGTGTTCGCCCTCGCGTCGCTCGGCGCGGGGTTCTCCACCACCGGTACCGAGCTGATCCTGTGGCGAATCGTGCAGGGAGTGGGGGGAGCGTTCCTGTTCGCCAACTCCGCGGCGATCGTCACCGACGCCTTCCCTCGCCGCCAGCTGGGCCTCGCGATGGGCACGAACACGATGGTGGCTGCGGTGGGCCTGGTGATCGGCCC
>JBKPDA010000115.1:0-4201 GCA_046727635.1 Actinomycetota bacterium
CGGCGTGGTGAACACTCTCGAGCGCCTCCCCACCTGGAGCCGCACAGCCGTCGTGATCATGTACGACGACTCCGACGGCGCCTATGACCACGTGATGCCGCCGATCGTCAACCACTCGCAGACCGTCGCCGACGCGCTCACCGGGCCGGGGCAATGCGGCACCAGCGCCCCGATTCTTGGCGGCTACCAGGGCCGCTGCGGCTACGGACCCCGTCTCCCGCTGATGATCATCTCTCCCTGGGCCAGAGTGAACCACGTCGACCACACCCTGACCGACCAGACATCGGTGATCCACTTCGTCGAGGACAACTGGCTTGGCGGCGAGCGTATCGGGGTTGGCTCGTTCGACCAGCTGTCCGGACCGCTCACCGGCATGTTCAGCTTCGGGAGCCGGAAGCCGCCGGCGCACAAGCTGTTCCTCGATCCGAGCACCGGCGAGCCGGTGGGGACACAATCGCCCTGAGCTACGCGCGCGCGGGCGCGCGGACGAACCACCACCGTACGGACAGCGATTCCCCGGTAGGCCGAATCACCGGAGGCGACGATGCCGCTAACTCGCCGGAGCGGTGGGAATCAACGTGCCGGGCCAGGAGCCGGACCTGCTGAGTGTCGTTCTGCCCGAACTCCAGCCCGCTGCGAGGGCAAGCCCGGAGCCTCGCGCAGGAGCAAGGTTGAACCGCTACTCGGCCAGCCCGGCCTCATTCAGGGCGGCGGCATGGCTTTCAAACGGCCGCCACCTGATGATCTTCCCGTCGCGAAGCCAGAACGCCCCCGCGCTCTCGGTCTGGTGAGCGATCTCGCCCGACTCGATCCAGCGCACCTCGGTCCTCCCGAGCCCGACGACGACGTCCCCCTCTGCGACGAAGCGATCCGGGATAATCCGCGGCTGCACGTTCTCATAGCCCGCCTCGAACCAATCCCGGGCTTCGGCATGGCCGTGCAGCCGGGGGCCGCCCGGGGTTTGCAACTCAACCTCGGGGTCGAGCAACGAGAGGAACTCCCCAGCGTCGTCGCGCTCGTTGTAGAGCTCGACCCATCGGCGTACGACTGCGACGTTCTGCTCCGACATGCGCCGGTGCAGTATGGCCTAGAGGCATCGAGCGCCTGGGGGCTGGCAGGTGTGCGGTGATCGCTTGCATCCCGCGCGAAGCGTGTGCGCGGAGTCAGAGATGCTCCGATGCCGTCTCCGGGCAAAAACAGGACCGCCAGTCCGAGCCGCGCGCCGCGTGACGATCGCTGCCGCACTCGGGCCGTAAGCGGCCTCGCGGTGGAAGAATCCTGGCGTTGTCGATCATTCGCTCTCATCCTGTCCTGGCAGTTCATGACCTCGACCGTTCCGCCGCCTGGTACCGCGACGTCCTCGGGTGCGATTCTGAAGACGTTGATCCCGGCAACTGGCGTTTCTGTCGTTCCGGCGACGTGCAGTTCATGCTCGGGCGCTGTCCAGATGTTCCGACCGCAGGCCAACTCGGCGATCACAGCTACGTCGCGTATCTCGAGGTCGATGACGTTGACGCCTTCTTTCGACGAGCCGTCGCTGCGGGCGCCGAGGTTCTGAAGGCCCCGCAAGATGAACCGTGGGGCAAGCGCGAGGTTGCCCTCCGCTCGCCCGATGGCCACCGCTTCATGCTCGGCGAACCGATCGCACCCGGCTGACAGCAGAATCGCCGGCTGCCGGCCTGTGCGCACATGGCCGCTGGCTTCGCGATCGTGCAGCCAGTTGACGAAGCGGTCGAGGCCGTGTAAGCTCATTTAGCTAGATGACTAGTGAAATGAGCATCTCTTAATGATCGAGTTCCATCTCGACAGCCGCTCCGGCGTTCCCGCCTACCTCCAGCTCGTGCAGCAGGTGCGGCAGGCGATCAGGCTCGGGATCCTCCGCCCGGGCGATCAGCTCCCGACAGCGAAGGAGGTCGTCGCGAGCCTGACGATCAACCCGAACACGGTGCTGCACGCCTACCGCCAACTCGATCTCGAGGGGCTCGTAGAGGCACGGCGCGGCGTCGGCACGTTTGTCGCCACGACCCGGCCGGCGGTCCCCGCCGCCGATCTGACTGGCCTTCGGTCGGCGCTGGAGCGGTGGGTCGCGCGGGCGCGAGCGGCGGGGCTTGACGAGGACACGATCGCGGCACTGTTCGCCGAGGCCGTGCGGCCCGATTCGGTCTCGAGGGTGGCATGAGCGAGCCGGTCGCGGTTCGCACCGCCGAGCTCGGGAAGCGCTACGGCGCGACTTGGGCGCTCCGCGACTGCACGCTCGAGATACCCGCGGGATCCGTAACCGCACTGGTCGGCCCAAACGGCGCCGGCAAGACGACGCTCCTGCATCTGTTGATCGGGCTCGGCAAGCCGACGGCAGGAACGGTTGAGGTGCTCGGTCTGTCGCCGCGCCGCGATGCGTACGCACTGCTTCCGCGCCTCGGCTTCGTGGCACAGGACCACCCTCTATACCGCAGCCTCTCGATAGCGGACACCTTCCAGCTCGCCCGCAAGCTCAACCCCGGCTGGGACGACCGGAGCGCGCTCGCGCGCATCGAGCATCTGGGCCTCGACCCGGGCCGCAAGGTCGGCAAGCTCTCCGGCGGCCAGCAGGCGCAGGTCGCGCTGACCCTCGCTCTCGCCAAGGAGCCCGAGCTGCTCGTCCTCGACGAGCCGGTCGCCTCACTGGACCCGCTCGCTCGCCGCGAGTTCCTGAATGCGGTCCTGGAGGCGGTCGCCGAGACGCAGATGACGGTGGTCATCTCGTCGCACATCGTCTCCGAGCTCGAGCGGGTGTGCGACCACCTGGTCACGCTCGTCGACAGCCGCACGCAGCTGGCCGGCCCCATCGCCGACATCGTGGCCAGTCACCGGCTGCTCACCGGTCCGCGCAGCGACGCCGGCAGCGTCGCGCGTGTGCACAACGTGATCCGCGAGAGCCACACCGAGCGGCAGACGACGCTGCTCGTCCGCGCCAACGGCCACGTTTACGACACCTGCTGGGAGCAGCACGAAGTCGACCTCGAAGAGATCGTGCTCGCCTACCTCGGCTACAAGCCCGGCAGCAGCGCTCCGCCGGCGGGGACGCGAGAGATGGTGAGGGCATGACCTGGGTCGCCTGGCGCCTGCAGCGCACCGAGCTGCTCATCACGCTCGCGATCCTCGCCCTCCTGGCGGCGCTGCTCGTTCCCACCGGAATCAACATGGCGCACGCGTACGACGATGGAGGCCTGGGCTCGTGCGTCGCTCTCAAGAGCGTCTCCACCTGTGGCGAGAAGGTCGGTGACTTCCAGGTCCGCTTCGAGGGGCTGTTCCACCTCACCGACTGGTTCACGCTGATCCCCGGCCTGATCGGCGTCCTGCTCGCGGCCCCGTTCATCTTCGACCTCGAACACGGCACCTACCGGCTCGCATGGACGCAGAGCATCACCCGCCGCCGCTGGCTCCTCGGGAAGCTGGCGCTGCCGATCGCGGCCGCGGTCGTCGCGGCCGGCGCCCTGATCCTGCTTCTCACCTGGTGGCGCGCACCGGAGGTTCACCTGGACGGCACCCGCCTCGGCAACGGCACCTACGACGCAGAAGGCACCGTAGCCATCGGCTACGCGCTCTTCGCGCTCGGGCTGGCCCTCGCGCTAGGCGCCGTCTGGCGGCGCGCCGCCGCCTCCCTCACGGTCGCCTTCGTCGGCTACTTCGCGATGCGCATCTTCGTCGACACATGGCTCCGCGACCGGCTCGTCCCGCCGCTCAAGACCACCTACAGGGGCGAGCAGCCGCCGAGCCTGAACCACGCCAACATCCTCAGAGAGCACGTGGTCGGACACGCGAACGTCAACCTCACGGGGGGCGGGCTCGTCGGCGGCCACGCCCAGCTAGCCGCCCCGAGCGGGCGCACCGGCAACCCCCTCATCGAAGCCGTCTACCAGCCGGCGAGCCACTTCTGGCCCCTCCAGCTGGCCGAGACCGGCCTTTTCCTCGGCCTCGCCGCACTACTCATCGCGTTCGCCGCCTGGTGGACCCACGAGCGGACCGTCTGAGAACCAGCGGCACTGCGGAGCGAATTACCTGAAACCAGCCCGAATTAAGGGAAAATTCGTCTGCTAGCGTCCCGAGCGATGTCAGACGCCGCTCCGCCCGCCGGTAGCACTTCGGCGCCGGCGGGCGTCCACGAATCGATCCTCCACGCAATCGGCCACACGCCGCTCGTGCGGCTGTCGCGCTTCGGCGC
>JBKPDA010000116.1:0-5534 GCA_046727635.1 Actinomycetota bacterium
GGCCCGCCGAAGTCGAGGCGATTGCCGAGCGTCTGGCCCTCACCGACAGCCACGTCCACGCCGAGCTCGCCCGGCGGGCGCAGGATCCCGAGCGTGAGCGGATCCACCGCGCACACCACGACGGCACCGGTGCGCTTGGCGGCCTCGGCCAACGGCCCGAGGTCCTCGACCGTGCCGAGGAAGTTGGGCTGCTGCAGGATTACCGCCGAGGTGTCGTCGTCCACCGCCGCGGCGAGCGCCTCCAGGTCGGTTGCGCCGTGCTCGTCGAGCGGCGTCTCCACCACTCTCGAGCCGAAGCCCACGGCGTAGGTCCCGAGCGTTTCGCGCGAATGCGGATGCACGCCGCGCGACACGACGAACTTGGAGCGCCCGTTGTCGAGCTTGGCCAGGTACCCGGCCGACGCGACCGACGACGGTCCCTCGTACAGCGACGCGTTGGCCACCGGCAGCCCGGTGAGCTCCGAGATCGCCGTCTGGAACTCGAACATCGCCTGCAGCCCGCCCTGCGAGATCTCCGGCTGGTACGGCGTGTACGGCGTGAGGAACTCCGAGCGCTGGGTGATCGAGTCGATCAGAGCCGGCACGTAGTGGTCGTACATCCCGGCGCCCAGGAACGTCACCTCCGCGTCCGCGTGGCGGTTGCGCTCGGCCAGCGAGCGCAGGTGGTCGTAGACCTCCTGCTCGGCCATGCCATCGGGCAGCCGCAGCGGCTGCTGCAGCCGCACGGACTCGGGGATCTCGCCGAACAGCTCCTCCACCGAGTCGACCCCGATGGCCTCGAGCATCTCGCGGCGATCCGCGTCGGTTGCGGAGGTGTAGCGACTCACTAGCGGCCCAGTGACTCCTTGTAGGCGTTCACGTCCATGAGAGCCTCGGTCTCGGACGGATCGCTCAGGCGCACCTTCACCATCCAGCCCTCGCCATAGGAGTCCTCGTTGATCTTCTCGGGCGACTCCTTCAGCCCCGCGTTCACGTCGACGACCTCTCCCGAGAGGGGCGCGAACACGTCGGAGACCGCCTTCACCGACTCCACCTCCGCGTACGGCTGGTTCGCGCTCACGGTCGCGCCCACCTCGGGTGGATCGAAGAACACGACCTCCCCGAGCTGGTCCTGCGCGTACCAGGTGATCCCGAAGGTGGCCTGGTCGCCGTCGACCTTGGCCCAGTCGTGCTCGGGGTGATACAGCAGCCCGTCGGGGTAGCTCTCGTCTGCCACGCTTACTGCTCCTTCCTGTAGAGCGGCTTCTCGCGCACCTCGGCGGTGCGCAGCTTGCCGCGGACGTCCACCTCGATCGGAGTGCCCGGCCTGGCGGCGGTGACTGGAACGTAGGCCATGCCGATCCCCACCTCCAGACACGGTGACAGGGTTCCGCTCGTGACCACTCCACTCGGCTCGCCGTCCACCAGCACGGAGTTGCCCTGGCGCGGGATGCCCTCACTAGTGAAGACGAATGGCACAAGTGTCTGGGCGGGCTCGAAATCCCGCAGAGCATCGGCGCCGATGAAGCTCGTGTCGAGCTTGCAGGCCCAGCCGAGGCCGGCCTCGATCGGGTTGCGGTCCTCTGAGAGGTCGTTCCCGTACAGGTGGAAGCACACCTCCAGGCGCAGCGTGTCGCGCGCGCCGAGGCCGACAGGCGTGGCGCCGTCGGCAGTGAGCGCGTCCCAGACCTGAGCGGCGCCGGCCGGAGGCACCAGCAGCTCCACCCCGTCCTCTCCCGTGTAGCCGGTGCCGCACACCAGGCACTCGGCCCCGGCCACGGTCGCACGCGTGGTGCGCATCCGCGCGGGCGCCTCGCCGTCGATGTGCCGAGCCAGGATCTCCCGCGCGCGAGGGCCCTGGAGGGCGAGCATCGCGTAGTCGGCGGCCACGTCCTCCACGTGAACGTCGAAGCCCTCGGCGTGCCGCGCCAGCCAGGCGTAGTCGCGCTCGTGGTTCGCGGCGTTCGTGACGGTCAGGAAGCGATCCTCGAGGCGATAGGTGAACAAGTCATCCAGCACGCCACCGTCATCGCGGCACAGCAGCGAGTACTGGGCGCCGTGCTCTGCGATCTTCGTCACGTCGTTCGAGAGCAGGTGCTGAAGGAAGGCCTCCGCGTCCGGCCCGCTCGTTTCCACCTCGCCCATGTGCGAGACGTCGAACATCCCGGCCGAGCGGCGCACCGCGATGTGCTCCTGGCGGATGCCCTCGTACTGCACGGGCATCTCCCAACCGGCAAACGGCACGAGCCGGGCCCCCGCGGCCACGTGACGATCGTGGAGCGGCGTATGGCGAAGGGTGTGCGTGGCCTGGCTCAGGGCCAGAAGACCCTAGCAACGGGACAGGGCGTTCCCGACCACCTCGGTCATCGTCCGGCCGGCCACCTCGAGCGGCTCCGTGGAGCGCTTCGCGCGGCTCAATACGAAGGCGCCTTCGAGTGAGATGAGCATGGCGATCGAGAGCTCTCGCGACACCTCGCCGGCCAGGCCGGCGGCCTCGAGGCGAGCCGCGAGTCCCTCGATCCAGCTGTCGAACACCTCGGCCGTCGCCTCCCGCAGCGGCTCGCTGGTGCTGGCCACCTCGAGTGCCACCGTGGCGATCGGGCACGCGTCCTCGTAGTCCGTCTCGCGCAGGTGGCGTGCGGCCTCGCTGAAGAAGAGGTCGACCATGCTCAGCAGGTCCTTCGCCGGCTGGATCACGCCCATGACCATCTCGGCGTACATCGCCCCCGACCAGCGGATCACCTCGCCTGCGAGCTGCTCCTTGCCCCCCGGGAAGAAGTGGTAGAGGGAGCCAAACGGCGCGTTCGCCTCGGCCACGATCTGCTTCACGCCCGTGCCGGTGTAGCCCTGGCGGCGGAAGAGCTCCGCGCCCGCGCCGACGATGCGCTCTTTCGTGTCGACGGCCATGGGAAGGCCATGATACCTTGATTCTCGCTAGAGCGATCTATCTAGAGACTGATCACAGATCACAGGAGGCGGTGCGATGCCTGAGCTCACGCTGTCGGCGGGGACGATCGACTATCAGGACACCGGTGGCGACGGGCCGGTATTGGTCCTCACCCACGGGCTGGTGATGGACGCCTCGCTGTGGCGCAACGTGGTGAAGGAGCTGCAGGACGACTACCGCTGCATCCTCCCCACCCTGCCGTTGGGCGCTCACCGGCACCCGATGCGACCCGACGCCGACCTCTCGATGAAGGGCATCGCGAGCCTCGTGTCCGAGTTCCTCGAGCGCCTCGAGCTCAGCGACGTCACGCTGGTGGTGAGCGACTGGGGCGGCCCGCTGCTGCTCGCCTCGAACGGCGCGTCGTCGCGGATCTCGCGCCTCGTGCTCACCTCCTGCGAGGCGTTCGACAACGTGCCGCCGGGACTTCCCGGCCGCATGGTGGCACTGGCGGCGAAGCTGCCGGGCGGGCTGAACGCCGCTCTTCAGCCCATGCGACTGCGTCCCCTGCGCCGCAGCCCGATGACGCTCGGCCTCATGAGCAAGCGGCCGATCCCCAACGAGATCACCGACGCCTGGCTCGAGCCGGCGCTCAGCCAGCGCGAGATCCGGCGCGACCTGCGCAAGTACGCGAACAGCTCGAAGCAGGGCAGCCGCGACCTGCTCGCCGCCACCGAGCAGCTGCGCTCGTTCGATCGGCCGGCGCTGGTGGCCTGGGCCGCCGAGGACCGCGTGATGCCGCGCGATCACGGACGCAAACTCGCGGAGATCTTGCCGAACGCACGGCTCGTGGAGATCGAAGACAGCCGCACGCTGATCCCGGAGGACCAGCCTGCGCGGCTGGCGGCCGAGATCCGCAAGTTCATGGAGGAGACCCGATGATCCAGTGGCTCGTGCGGGCACTGCTTCGGCGCAACATGGCGCGCATCCGCGAGGGCGACTATCGGCCCACGCTCCAAATGGACGCCGACGACGTCCGCTTCCGCTTCCCGGGCGACAGCTCGTGGTCCGGCGAGCTGCACGGTAAGGCCGAGCTCGAGCGCTGGCTGCAGCGGTTCGTCAAAGTGGGCCTTCAGATCTACGCCGATGAGGTGGTGGTCAAGGGTCCGCCGTGGAACATGACACTGTGCATCCGGGGCACCGACCACCTCGACACGCCCGACGGCGAGCGCGTGTACGAGAACCGCTACGTGATCTGGGGCCACGTGGCCTGGGGCAAGCTCCGCGACTACGAGGTCTACGAGGACACCCAGAAGAGCAAGGCGCTCGACGAGTACCTCGCGGTGCACGAGCCGGCCTGACCCTCCTACTGCTGCCGGCGCTTGCCGCTCCGGCGGCGGCGAGCGACTGGCATCCACGAGTACACGACGCGATCGCCTACGCGAACGGGCGCGCCGGGCAGGTGCGTTTCGCGGTGCGCACCGAGCAGCGGCTGTGGGCCTTGCACCCGACGGCCGGCGTCCCCTCGGCGAGTGTCCTAAAAGCCATCCTCCTAGTGGCCTACCTCAATCGGGCGGGAGTACGCGACAGGGAGCTCACGAAGGACGACTTCAGGCTGATCGGGCCGATGGTCCGCCGCTCTGACGACGCCGCGGCCGTGCGTGTGCTGGGAATTGTCGGAGCGGACGGCGTGTACGCGGTTGCGCACCACGCCCACATGCGCCGGTTTGCCCTCGAGACTGTGCGTTGGGGACACAGCCGCATCGACGCGGCAGACCAGGCGCGCTTCTTCCTTCACATCGACGCGCGGGTGGTGCCGCGCCACCGCGCCACCGCCCTCCACCTGCTGTCATCGATAGTCCCCTCCCAACGCTGGGGCATCGGCCAGGTGCCGGTCCCCGGCTGGCACGTCTACTTCAAAGGCGGCTGGAGCACCGGCACCGGCGCCGTGGACCACCAGGTGGCGCTGCTCCGCCGCGGCGCCCGGCGGGTCGCGGTGGCCGTACTCACCACCCACAGCCCGAGTCATGCATACGCCAAGGAGACCCTCCGGGGCGTCTTCGCCCGGCTGCTGTCCGGGCTCAGCCGGTCGTGAGGACGCCGCTGCGCGGGCGCGGGCGCGGGCGCTGCGCCACTCGGACTAGCGCCTCGCAGATCTCGCGGCGCGAGCGGTCCTTGGCCACGAAGCCGTCCACCGCCGGGTCCGCCTCCGCCGCGCCGTAGGCGGCGCTGCCGTCGGCGCTCATCAGAACGAGCCGCGTAGGCAAGTCGGGATGCCGTTCGCGAAGCAGTGCGCAGACGCTTGGGCCGGTCAGCCCGGCCATGCGAATGTCGATCAGAGCGACGTCCGGCTGGATGGCCTCGATCGCTTCCAACGCCTCATCGCCGCGGCTGGCCACGGCTGCGAGCTCGAGCCGGCAATGCTGGGATATTGCGCGAGCCAGGCCGTCCCGGTAGGCCCGCTGGTCGTCCGCCAAGACGACTGTGAACGGAGAGGGAAGGTCCAACGCGACGATGGTCGCGCGTGTGCCCTGAGCCGGTATCCCCTTCCGGTAGGGCTCGGCGCCGTAAGCACCTCCTCCACCCGCAGGTCATCCGATTGGATGGGGTATGGGTCATCCGGCGGACCAGCCGCTCATAGGGTTGATCTACCAACCATGCGCATAAAGAC
>JBKPDA010000117.1:0-7095 GCA_046727635.1 Actinomycetota bacterium
GTGGTCTGCTGGGTGGGCGTGCCCTCGTCGTCGATGCCGTCGGAGCCCCACTCGCCGGGCTTGCGGCCGTCGTCGTAGGCCACCAGCCACGGCTCGGCCAGCTGCTCGCCGAGCCTGCCCGCGTAGACGCTCGCCCGCTTCTGCACGGCGTCGGCCTCGAGGCCGTGGCCCACCGCCTCGTGCAGCAGAACTCCGCCGAAGCCGTTGCCCACCACCACGGGCATGCGCCCGCTCGGCGCGTCCACCGCGTCGAGCATCGTCAGCGCCTTGCGCGCCGCGGACTCGGCCACCTCCTCAGGGCGTTCGGCCAGCAGCTCGAAGCCCGCGTGCCCGCCACGCGTCTCGCTGCCGGTCTCAGGCTTGCCGTTGCGCCGCGCGACCACCTGCACGGACAGCCGCACGCGCGTGCGATCGTCGGCCGCGCTGACTCCGTCCGAGTTGAACACCTGCACGCGCCGACGCGTCTGGGCGTAGCCGGCTGTGACCTGGATCACCTCGGCGCCGGCGGCGCGGGCGGTCTCGTTGCAGGTGCGCAGCAGCTCCGCCTTGCGCGTAGCGTCCACGTCCTCGGGGCGCTGCCCAATCTGGTGCGCCTCTGCAGGCTCGGCCACGGCGCGGAAAGCCTCCGGCTCGCGCCGCTCGCCCGACACC
The DNA here is from genome assembly GCA_046727635.1 of Actinomycetota bacterium. Lineage (GTDB taxonomy): Bacteria > Actinomycetota > Thermoleophilia > Solirubrobacterales > Thermoleophilaceae > JAICJR01. Next base: position 652 of record JBKPDA010000117.1, read on the forward strand.
GCCTGCGACACGGACTCGGCCACCCGCTGGAGGTCCTGCTCGGCGAGGCCGTCCACGTGGCCGAAGTAGGTGGAGTCGCCGACCACGACGCGGATCGAGGCGCCCAGCTCGCGGCCACCGGTGGGCCGCTCCACGCGACCGTCGTCGAGCGTCAGCCCCAGGCCGCTGCGCTCCTCGACGTACAGCTCGGCCAGATCGCCGCCGCGCCGCAGGGCGCGGGCCAGCAGGTCCGCCGCCAGCTCGGGGGCGATCACTCGCGCTCCGCCTCGCCGCTCAGGGAGACGAGCTCGTCGGCCAGCTCCAGAATGCGCTCACGGTCTTCGCCCTCGGGGACTACGCGCGGGTGCCCGGTGGCGTCGTAGACCACCACGCGCGGCTCGCGCTCGTGCTGGCGGCGGCGCATGCCGGCCATGAGGTCCTCGGCCAGGCCGGCCATCGCGCCGAGCGGGCCCTTGCGCTCCTTCCTCACGCGGCCCTCGCCCCCAGGTCGCCGAGCACGCTGCGCAGGTCGTAGAACATCAGCGACGGCAGCGCGAAGCGGCCCGTGACCACAACGATCGTCCAGCCCTAGCTCCTCACCGCGAACACGGAACCGCCGGCGGTGCTCGCCTCCACCTGCGAAACGCCTCCGTCGAATGGCGCGGCGGCGTCCGCCTTCGCGAGCAGCTCGAGGGCGCGCTCGCGTAGCTTGGCGCCGCGCGCGCCCTCGCTGGCGGCGGCCAGCGAGCCGCTCCGATCCAGCAGAACCGCGGCCCTGATGTCGGTGGACAGCTCGTCGAGATAGCGCAGCGCCAGCTCGGGCGTGAGCGTGGGATCTGGCATTGCGGTCACAATAGCTCCGTGTCCCTGGCGCGAGCTTCGTGGCTCCTCACGGTGATCGTCTGCGTCCTGCTGGCGATCCTGCTCCTCATCGAGGGCTACACCGGCTACTTCGGAGTGCTGCTGGCGGTGGCCGCCTCAGCGGCCGTCAACCTGCGCTGAATCGCGCGCCGACACCGCCCGGTCCGCGTGGCTCTCGGGCTCCAGGTGGATCAGCACGTCGGAGTCCCGCAGCCGATTCTGGATCGCCGCCTGAAGCTCGTGGCTGACCTCGTGGGCGCGCTCCAGCGTCGTGCCCTGGCGGAACTGCACGTGTAGGTCCAGGTGGCGGCGGCTGCCCGCGCGCCGCGCCCTCAGCTTGTGAAAGCCGGAGACCTCCGGCGCGCCGTAGGCGTCGATCGTCTCCCGCACGATCTCGAGCTCCTCGGGCGGCAGCGCCTCGTCCACGAGCACGCGCGTCGAGCGGGTGACGATTCGCACTCCCGAGACGACGATCACGCCCGCCACGATCAGCGCCGTGATCGGATCGAACCGCTCCTTGCCCGTGACCTCCACGAGCGCCAGGCCAACGAGCACGCCCAGCGACGTGAAGGCGTCCGTGCGCAGGTGCGCGGCGTCGCCCTCGAGCGCCGGCGAGCCGGTGAGCCGCGCCTGCCGGTACAGATAGCTCGACACCCCGAGGTTCGCGACGGCGGAGAACCCCACCACCGCGATGCCGAAGCCGAGCGAGTTGACCTGCGTAGGGTGGGCCAAGCGGCGCACGGACTCGTAGATGATGATCGCCGCGCCGACGAGGATCAGAAGACCCTCCCCGGCGGCGCTGAGGTTCTCGACCTTCTCGTGTCCGTAGGGGTGCGAGGGATCCGGCGGCTCGTCCGCCTTACGCACCGAGAAGAAGGCGACCACCGACGCCAGCAGATCGATGCTCGAGTGCACGGCTTCCGTGATGATCGCTATTGAGCCGGTGAGGGCGCCCGCCACGAGCTTCAGCGTGATCAGCGCGACATTCGAAGCGATCGAGAGTCCGGCGGCGCGGGTCTTGCTTGGGGCCACGCTCATGCGGCTCTGGGTTCCCGCTCGAGCCAGTCGCGGAACGCCCGGGCCGCGCGGCCGCGGTGGCTGATCGCGTCCTTCTCCTCCGGCGAGAGCTCGGCCATCGTGCGCCGGTCGTCGTCGCCGGGGTCGGCGGGAATGAACGCCGGGTCGTAGCCGAAGCCGCCGCCGCCGCGCGGCTCCTCCGCCAGCGTGCCCTCGCAGCGGCCGTAGAAGAGCAGCTCAGTGTCGCCCGGCTCCACGTACGCGAGCACGCACACATATGTCACGCGCCGGTCGCCGTCGGCTGGCACCTCGTGCAGGAGCCTGGTCAGGTTCTCCTCGTCGCTCGCGTTCTCTCCCGCGTAGCGGGCCGAGCGCACCCCGGGCGCTCCGCGGAGGGCGGCGGCCTCGATACCCGAGTCGTCCGCGATCGCGGGGAGGCCGGTGGCCTCGGCGGCCGCGCGTGCCTTGATCAGCGCGTTGTCGGCGAAGGTCTCGCCGGTCTCCGGCGGCAGCTCCACCTGGTCCGGCAAGGAGTCGATCTGGTGCGGTTCGAGCAGCGCCGACAGCTCCCGGACCTTGTGCGGGTTGCGGGTGGCTAGTACGAGGTGCATGAGGTGTCCCGAGTCGGAAATTCGACTTCAGCTTCCCGAGGGACTGGGCGCGGCTGACGGTTGACGCGACCGGAGTCGGACTTGTAGTCCGGCGAGGGAGCGGCGACCGTCAGACGCGTCCAGGCGCCGGGAAGGTGCGCACGAATTTACGACTCGGGACACTAGGGCGACGCGGAGGCTACGCCCCCGGGCAGCCCGCCGGCGGCAACGCCCTGTGCCTCGCGAACGCGCTCGATGCCCACGCCGGCCAGGGCCAGCAGCTCGTCGAGGGAGGCGCGCGAGAGCGGCGTGCGCTCCGCCGTCGCCTGCACCTCCACGAGGCCGCCGTCGCCCGTCATCACCACGTTCATGTCCACCTCGGCGGACGAGTCCTCAACGTAGTCGAGATCGAGCAGCGCCTCGCCGCTCACGATGCCGCAGGACACCGCGGCCACCGACTGGGTGAGCGGCACCGAGCTGAGCTTGGACTCCTCCACCAGCCGGTCGAGCGCCAGCTTGAGCGCCACGAAGCCGCCAGTGATCGCCGCGCAGCGCGTGCCGCCGTCCGCCTCCAGCACGTCGCAGTCGATGTAGATCGTGCGCTCGCCGAGCGCCGCGAAGTCCACCACGCCGCGGATCGAGCGCCCGATCAGCCGCTGGATCTCCACGGTGCGCCCGTCGGCCCTGCCCTTGGAGATGTCGCGCTGCTTGCGCTCGCCGGTGGACGCCGGGAGCATCCCGTACTCGGCCGTGACCCAGCCGCGGCCCGAGCCCACCAGCCAGCGCGGCACGTCCTCCACCGCGGACGCAGTGCAGATCACGCGCGTGCCGCCCGCCTCGATCAGCGCCGAGCCGGTTGCCGAGCGCACGAAGCCCGCCTGGATCGTCAGCGGGCGCAGCTCGTCGGGCTGCCGTCCGTCGTGCCTCATGCGGCCGCCCTTTCGTCGTCGACCTCCACGCGTCGCACCTCCCCCAACGGCATCTGGAGGAAGCGTGTGCCGACGCGGCGGAACTCCTCCGGGTCGCCGGTGCAGAGGAAGCGGTACTCGCCACGGCGGTCCGGATCGTTCTCGCGGCCCTCGAGGGCCATGTGCACCGCGTCCGCGATCGCCTGGCCGGAGCTGACGATCTCCACGCCGCGGCCGAGCGCCCGCTGGATGATCGGCGCCACCAGCGGGTAATGCGTGCAGCCGAGGATGACCGTGTCCACCCCGGCGGCCTTGAGCGGGGCGCAGTACCCCTCGACGCTGTCCACCAGGCGCTGGTCGATCTCCTCGCCGGACTGGATGAGCGGCGCCAGCTCGGGGCATGCCACCGCATGCAAAGCGGCGTCCGGCGCCGCCTCTCGCAAGGCGCGCTCGTAGGCGCCGCTGGCCACCGTCGCGGGGGTGGCGAGCAGCCCCACGTGCCCGTTGCGCGTGGCGCGGGCCGCCAGCTGCGACTCCGGGCTGACCACGCCCACCACGTTCCCGAACCGCTCGCGAAGCGCGGGCAGCGCTGCCGCCGTGGCGGCGTTGCAGGCAACCACCAGGAGCTTGGCGCCCTCGTCGACCAGCAGCTCGGCGAGCTCGATCGCGAACTCCCGGAGCTCTGCCGCCTCCCGCACGCCGTAGGGGAAGCGGGCCGTGTCGCCCAGGTAGACGAAGTCCTCGTGGGGCAGGGACACCAAGCACTCGTGAAGGACGGTGAGTCCTCCAACCCCGGAGTCGAACATCGCGATGTGACGGCGGTCCGGCACGCGGCGGAATGTTGGCAGGCTCGGAGGCTGGCAGCCTCTATACGACGGTGACCGGCGAAGCGCTTGCAACAAAGCCGCGGTGCCACAGCCCCAGGCTCAGCAGGCAGAAGAGCTGTTTCGTCAAGTCGAGCTCTCCGCGCTCGTGCGTCGCCATCAGGCGCCGCAATTCGCTCTCCTCGAACAGGTCGCGGCAGAGCTCGCCTTCGCCCAGCAGCACCTCCTCGAGCAGCGGCCGCAGCTCCGCGCGCAGCCATCGGTCGAGCGGCGTGTCCCAGCCCAGCTTGCGCCGGTGCACGATCTGCTCCGGCAAGAGGCGCTCCATCGCCTTCTTGTGGATCCACTTGCCGGTGCGCCCGTGCACCTTCTGTGACGCGTCCATCGACTCCACCAGCGCCACCAGGTCCTCGTCCAGGAACGGCACGCGCAGCTCCACGGACTCGGCCATCGACATCTTGTCGGCGATCAGGAGCAGCTCGTCCGGCAGCGTCAGGCGCGTGTCCACGTAGAGCATCTGGGCGAGCGGCGGCAGCTTCGCCACGCGCCGGCGGTGGCGCTCCACCACCTCGGCCAGCTCGGGGTCGCCGATCAGCGGGCGCATGCGCGCGCCGTACAGTCGCCGCTTGTCCGCCTCGCTGAAGATGCTGTAGGCGGAGCGCAGCAGCTCGGCGTTGTCCTTCGCGTCGAGCGTGGCCAGTCCGCGCCGCAGCTGCGGATGCGTGGTGCGATCAGCGAGCCGGGCCAGCGGGCGCGTGAGCGGCGCCACGGTGCGCAGGCCGGCGGCCAGCTTCACGCCGAGGTGGCGGCCGTAGCCCCCGAGCGGCTCGTCGGCGCCCTGGCCGGTGAGCGCCACCGGCACGCTGGGCTTCATCAGCTCGGCCACGAAGCGCACCGCCAGCGCGCTGGTGGATCCCACCGGCTCCTCCAGCGTCAGCAGCGAGCCGGGCAGCCGCTCGAGGTACTCGTCCGCCCCAACCACGACCGACTCGTGCTCGGCGCCGAAGAGCCGCGCCGTCTCGCGCGCGAGCGGGATCTCGTTGGTGCCCTCGCCTCCGCCGGTGAAGCCCACGGTGAACGTGCGCATGTGCCGCGAGTGCTTGGCCACGACCGCTGCGATCGCGGCCGAGTCCACGCCCCCGCTCAGCATCACGCCGATCGGCCGGTCGCTCATCATCTGGCGCATCACCGCGCGCTCGAACGCGCTCGCGTACTCGTCCACCAGGCGGTCGGTGTCGGTGCGCGTGGGGCGCGGCTCGCCGGTCCACCAGCGCCGCTCGCTAACGCCCCCCGCGTCCACCGCGAGCGAGCTCGCGGGCGGCAGCTTGTGCACGCCGGCGAACAGGGTCCGCGGGGCCGGGACGAAGCGGTAGGTGAGGAACTGGTCGACCGCCTGGAGGTCGAGGTCGCGCGACACGGCCGGGTCCACCAGCAACGCCTTCAGCTCGGACGCGAACGTGAGCCTGCCGCTCGCCTGGGTCCAGTAGAGCGGCTTGACGCCGAACTTGTCGCGCGCGAGGTGGAGCGTCTGCTTGCTCGCGTCCCACAGCGCCACGGCGAAGATCCCGTTGAGGTGCTCGACGAACGCCTCGCCGTGCTCCTCGTACAGGTGGGGCAGCACCTCGCCGTCGCTGCCGGAGTGCATCCGGTGGCCCCGCTTCTCCAGCGACTCGCGCAGCTCCTGGTGGTTGTAGATCTCTCCGTTGAAGATCGCCACCACATCGCCCGCCTCGTTGAAGAGCGGCTGCTGGCCGTGCTCGGGATCGATGATCGCGAGCCGCCGCATGCCGAGGCCGACATGCGCCTCGAAGTGCTGTCCCTCCCCGTCAGGGCCGCGGTGCGCCAGCCGCGAGACCATCGCGCGCACGAGGTCGCGATCGATCCCGTTCTCGCGTGAGTGGATTCCCGCTATCCCGCACATCGGCCGTCCCCGGCTGTAGCTTCCACGGCCACGCCGCCACCTTAATGCTCCCCGCCGAAAGGACCGTCGCGGCGGTAATTGAGGCGGGGAGCATTTAACCGACCCGTGACGAGTAGCCCGACACCCGACGCGGCTGAGCAGCGGCGCCACCTCGTCGTCAATACCGCGTTCTACTCGGTGGCGACGGGCCTGTCGCGGATCGCCGGACTCGTGCGCGAGATCGTGGCGGCCAGCCGCTTCGGCGTCACCGGGCCGATGTCCGCGTTCACGATCGCCTACCAGGTGCCGAACGTGCTGCGCGCTCTGTTCGCCGAAGGGCCGCTGCAGGCCGGCTTCGTGCCGGT
>JBKPDA010000118.1:0-22357 GCA_046727635.1 Actinomycetota bacterium
CCACGTCACGGTGTTCGTCGGCAGCGTCAGATGTGTATAAGAGACAGGGGCAAGGTCACCAAGGTCGTCAGCTTCGGCGCGTTCGTGGAGATCCTCGACGGCGTGGAGGGCCTCGTGCACATCTCGGAGCTCGCCCAGCACCACGTCGAGAACCCGCGCGAGATCGTGAACCAGGGCGACGCGGTGCGGGTCAAGATCCTCGAGATCGACTCAGAACGCCGCCGCCTCTCGTTGAGCGTGAAGCGCGTGGAGGACCAGGTGCTGCCGCTGCGCTCCGCCGGCGGCGACGGCGGGCCGTCGGCCGAGATCAGCGAGAACCAGCTCGACGACGTGCCCGAGCTCGGCCTCTCCGAGGACGTGTTCGCGGGCGCCGAGGTGTCGGTGGACGACCAGCGGGGCGAGAACGGCGCGGCGGAGGCCGAGGCCACCGAGCCGGAGCCCGAGGCCACAGAGCCGGAGCCAGACGCCAGCGTCGTGCCGGAGCCGGAGCCGGAGGCGGAGCCCGAGGCAGAGGCCGCGGCTCCCGCCGAAGAGCAGCCCCCGGCTGACGAGTAGCTCGTGACGAAGGGCGCGCCGCCCTTCGTCGGTCTCACTGGGGGGATCGGCGCCGGGAAGTCCGAGGCGCTGGCGGCCCTCGAGCGCCTGGGAGCGGCCACGCTCTCCACGGACGCGGTCGTACACGACCTGCTCGAGAGCGACGAGGTGCGCGCCCTGCTGGTGGAGCGCTTCAGCGACCGGGTTGCGCCCGACGGACCGATTGACCGCAACGCGGTGGCCGGCGTGGTGTTCGAGGACCCGAATGAGCGCGAATGGCTCGAGGGGGTGCTGTGGCCGCGCGTGGGCGAGCGCGTGGCCGCCTGGCGCGAGGAGGTGGTCCGCCGAGATCCGCCGGCCCGGGCCGCGGTGGTTGAGGTACCGCTGCTGTTCGAGGCCGGCATGGACGGCGTGTTCGACCATACGATCGCCGTCGTTGCTGATGAGCAGGTGCGCGAGGAGCGCGCTGCCGCTCGCGGTCACGCGGGAGTGGACTCACGCTCGGCGCGTCAGCTGAGCCAGAAGGAAAAGGCGGAGCGAGCGGAGTACGTGGTGGAGAACGACGGGGATCTGGCCGACTTGCAGCGAAAGCTGTCGTCCGTGCTTGAGAACATAGGGCTTTGAGCTACCGCAGCGCATCCGCACGCACCACCGTCCTGCAGAGGGCCCCGGCGCGTTCGCGCAGGCGATCGCGCGCGGTCGTCCGCAGGCGCCGCCTGAGCGCCCTGCTGGTCGCCGCCGCCGCGGTCGCCGCGGTCGTGGTGTTGGCGGTGCGGGTGGCGCCGGACGCCGTTCGCCACTTCACCCTGCCGCTCAGCCACGAGGACATCATCCGCCAGCAGGCAGCCGACAAGAACCTCGACCCGGCGCTGATCGCCGCCGTGATCTACCAGGAGTCGAAGTTCCGCGACGGCACCTCGAGCGCCGGCGCGAAGGGCCTCATGCAGCTGCTCCCGAGCACGGCCGAGTTCATCGCCCGGAAGTCGGGCGGCACCCAGTTCCAGCTCCACGACCTGGGAACGCCTCAGGTGAACATCGCCTACGGCTCCTGGTACCTGCGCTACCTGCTCAACCGTTACAACGGCAACACCACGCTCGCGGTGGCCGCCTACAACGCGGGCCTCGACAACGTGGACCGATGGGTCAGACGCGTCGGAGGCGCCGGCAACTTCGACGCCGGCCGAAACATCCCATTCCCCGAGACGCGCCACTACGTGCTCAGCGTCCTATCGCACCGGGATCAGTACGCAAAGGCGTATGCGAAGGAGCTTGGGCTGAAGTGAGAGTACGGAGGTACGGAGGTACGGAGGTACGGAGTACGGGAACGACTTCGAATCCGTAGCTCCGTACTTCCGTACGTCCGTACTTCCGTACGTCCGTACTTCCGTACGTCCGTACTGCTAGCTTCGCTCCCGTGCCCGAGTTCGCAATCAATCCCGCTTACACCGCCGTAGCCGACCAGCCGAAGGCGCGCGACGAGCTCGCCGTCGGCCTGAACGAGGGCGATCGCTTCCAGACCCTGCTCGGCGTCACCGGCTCGGGCAAGACGGCCACGATGGCGTTCACGATCGAGCAGGTGCAGCGGCCGGCGCTCGTGATCGCCCACAACAAGACGCTGGCCGCCCAGCTCTGCAATGAGTTCCGCGAGTTCCTGCCGAACAACGCGGTGGAGTACTTCGTCTCCTACTACGACTACTACCAGCCCGAGGCCTACGTCCCGCAGCAGGACCTCTACATCGAGAAGGACTCCTCGATCAACGAGGAGATCGACCGGCTGAGGCACTCGGCAACGGCGGCGCTGCTTGGGCGCCGGGACGTGGTGGTGGTCGCGAGCGTGTCGTGCATCTACGGCCTTGGCTCGCCGGAGCGCTACGACGCTCAGGTGGTGATGCTCAAGAAGGGCGACATGGTGGACCGCGACGCCACGCTGCGCAAGCTGGTGGACAACCACTACTCGCGCAACGACATGGCGCTCGGCCGCGGCACCTTCCGCGTTCGCGGCGAGACCCTCGAGGTGTTCCCGGCGTATGCGGAGAGCGCCTACCGCGCGGTGTTCTTCGGCGACGAGATCGAGCAGCTACAGCACTTCGATCCGCTGACGGGCGAGGTGATGGCCGAGATCGAGCACGTAGGCATCTGGCCGGCCACCCACTACGCCACCGACCGGCCCACGATCGAGCGCGCCGTGGGGGAGATCCGCGACGAGCTCGAGGCCCGCTGCAAGGAGCTCGAGGAGCAGGGCAAGCTGCTCGAATCCCACCGCCTGCGCCAGCGCACGCAGTTCGACATGGAGATGCTGCGCGAGCTCGGCTTCTGCAACGGCATCGAGAACTACTCGCGCATCCTCGACGGGCGTGCGCCAGGTGAGAGGCCCTTCTGCCTACTCGATTTCTTCCCCGAGGACTTCATCGTGTTCATCGACGAGTCGCACCAGACCGTGCCGCAGATCGGCGGCATGTACGAGGGCGACCGCTCGCGCAAGCAGACGCTCGTGGACTACGGCTTCCGGCTGCCCAGCGCGCTCGACAACCGGCCGCAGACCTTCGACGAGTTCATGACGATCACGAACCAGCTGGTGTTCGTGTCGGCCACGCCGGGCGACTTCGAGCGCAACCACAGCTCGCGGATCGTCGAGCAGATCGTGCGGCCCACGGGCATCGTCGACCCCGAGGTGGAGGTGCGCGAGACGAAGAACCAGATCGACGACCTCATGAACGAGGTCCGAGCCCGCTCCGAGGAGGGCGAGCGCACGCTGGTCACCACGCTCACCAAGAAGATGGCCGAGGACCTCACCGACTACCTGATGGAGTACGGCTTCCGGGTCCGCTACCTGCACTCGGAGATCGACACGCTCGAGCGGATCCAGATCATCCGCGACCTCCGCCTCGGCGAGTTCGACGTGCTCGTCGGTGTGAACCTGCTGCGCGAGGGCCTGGACTTGCCGGAGGTGTCGCTCGTCGCGATCATCGACGCCGACAAGGAGGGCTTCCTCCGCGGCGAGACCTCGCTCATCCAGACGATCGGTCGCGCCGCCCGAAACGTGCGCGGCAAGGTGATCATGTACGCCGACAAGGAGTCGCAGGCGATGCGCAACGCCATCGGCGAGACCGACCGCCGCCGCGCGATCCAGCTCGACTACAACGAGGAGCACGGCATCACGCCGGCCACCATCGTCAAGGGCATCTCCGACATCACGGACTTCCTCGCGATCGAGTCGAAGGTGCCGAAGGGCTCGCGCAGGCGCCGCCGCGAAGAGCAGCAGATGACGCCCCAAGAGATCTCGAAGACGATGGTCGAGCTCGAGGAGGAGATGCTGCTCGCGGCCGACGAGCTGCGGTTCGAGTACGCGGCCAAGCTGCGCGACGAGATCAAGGAGCTTCGGCGCGAGCTGGAGCGGGTCGAGGCCGAGGCCTCCGGCTAGGAGACCGCCGCGGGGAGGTACACCCGCACGGCCGTGCCGCGCCCCTCCTCGGAGTCGATCCGGATGTCGCCGCCGGCCTCCTCGACGATTCCGTAGGTGGTCGACAGGCCGAGCCCGGTGCCCTCGCCGCGGTCCTTGGTGGTGAAGAACGGCTCGAACGCGTGAGCCGCCACGTCGGGGGACATGCCGCTGCCGGTGTCGGTCACGCTGAGGCTCACATAGCGGCCCGGCTCGAGCTCCGCGTTGCCGGTCTCGATCGTGATGGTGCCCCCGTCGGGCATCGCGTCGCGCGCGTTCACCGCGAGATTCATCAGCACCTGCTCGAGCTGGCCCGCGTCCGCCATCACCGGCCAGAGCCCATCTTCCAGGCTCGTGCTCAGCTCCACGTTCTTCCCGAGCGTGCGCCCGAGCAGCCGCTCGGTGTCGGTGACCACGTCGTTGAGGTCGAGCACCCGCGGCCTCGCCACCTCGCGGCGGCTGAAGAGGAGCAGCTGGTGCGTGAGCGCCGCGGCCCGCTCCGCCGCGCCGTAGATCTCGTCGACGTCGTCGCGCACGTGGCTGCCGTCGGGCAGCTCATCGCGCACAAAGTCCGCGTAGTTGAGGATTACGGCGAGCAGGTTGTTGAAGTCGTGGGCGATGCCGCCGGCCAGCTGGCCGACGGTCTCGAGGCGCTGCGACTGCAGCAGCTGCTGCTGAAGCGCCTCGCGCTCGGCGCGCTGGCGCAGCGCATGCCGGATGTCGCGGTGGAACGCCGCGAGGCCGATGATCTCCCCGCTCTCGTCGCGTAGCGGCGCGAGCCGGCTGGACACCGCCACGCGCTCGCCGTCCTTGGCGATGAGCACGGTCTCATCAAGGGGCACCATCTCGCCCGAGTGGATCTGCTCCTTGCGCCGCTCCACGAACGGCTGGCTCTCCGGCGGAAGGAGGATCGAGATGTTCCGCCCGATGATCTCGCTCGCCGAGTAGCCCAGCACCTGCTCCGCGGCGAGGTTCCAGCTGCGGATCGTGCCGTCCCTGGACGCGGAGAGGATGGGGTCGCCCGCGTTCTCCACGAGGGCGGCGAGCTGTCGCGCCGTGGCGGCCAGCTCGGCGCCGGCCTTTCCCGCGCGCCTCTCGCGCACGGCCGCGACGAGCAGCACCAGCGCCGAGGCGCCCACGCAGACGGGCAGGAGCGCTTTCGTCGATCCGGGATCGACCAGCGCCAGCACGGCGAAGCCGGCGTTCAGGACCGCCGCGTAGAACAGCGCCCGGCCGCGGGTGACGGGCTGCTCCGGGGACGAATGTGGGAAGCCGACCATGCCAAGGCCGCCGAGAGGCGGATCTCCCCGGAGATCGGCGCATTTGCCGCAGGCCTTGAGCCCTTTCTACCTGCCCGCCCGCGAGGTACTAGCATCGGCCGTAGCCCATGCCCGACACAGCACGCAGACCGGGAGAGAAGAGCGGCGAGCGGACACCCTGGCGGGTGGAGGGGCACCCTGAGGGAGACCAGCCGAACGGCGGCCAGAGCAAGCCGCCGATGGTCCCGCCGACGATCCGCCGTTTCTGGTGGATCGTCCTCGCGCTCTTCGCGCTGAACTTCATCCTCAGCCTGTCGCTGTCCGGGAAGCCCTCGCGGACCTCGGTTCCGTACACGCTCTTCTACAAGCAGGTCCAGGCGAGCAACGTCGTCGAGATCAGCTCCAAGGGCTCCGAGATCCAGGGGAACTTCAGGAAGGCCGTCAGCTACACACCGGCCGGCGACAAGAAGGCGAAGAGCGTCACGAAGTTCCAGACCGTCCGCCCGGACTTCGGGGCCGACGGGCTTGGGCCACTGCTGATCAACAAGGGCGTGACCGTGAACGCCCACAAGGTCGACACCGGCACGCCGCTATGGCAGACGCTCGTGTTCGGCTTTGGGCCCACCCTGTTACTCGTCTTCCTGTTTGTGGCGCTGGCGAGACGCAGCTCGGCCGGGGGCGCGCTCGGCGCGTTCGGGCGCTCGGGCGCGCGCAGGTACGAGCATTCCTCGCAGCGCACCACGTTCAAGGACGTGGCCGGGATCGACGAGGCGGAGCAGGAGCTGATCGAGGTCGTGGACTTCCTGCGCAATCCGGGCCGCTACCGCAAGGTTGGCGGCGCAATCCCCAAGGGCGTGCTGCTGGCAGGCCCACCCGGCACCGGCAAGACGCTGCTGGCGCGCGCGGTGGCCGGCGAGGCCGACGTGCCGTTCTTCTCTATCTCGGCGTCTGAGTTCATCGAGGCGATCGTCGGCGTCGGCGCCAGCCGCGTGCGCGATCTCTTCAACCAGGCCAAGCAGGCCGCACCCGCGATCATCTTCATCGACGAGCTGGATGCGATCGGCCGCTCGCGCGGCGCAAGCGCCTCCTTCGGCGGCAACGACGAGCGCGAGCAGACGCTCAACCAGATCCTCACCGAGATGGACGGCTTCACCGGCACCGAGGGCGTGATCGTGCTGGCGGCCACCAACCGGCCCGAGATCCTCGATCAGGCCCTGCTGCGGCCGGGCCGCTTCGACCGTCGGGTGTTCGTAAACCCGCCTGACCGCGAGGGCCGCGCGAAGATCCTCGGCGTGCATACGCGCTCGGTGCCGCTGGCCGACGACGTCGATCTGGACGCGATCGCCGCCAACACGCCGGGAATGGTGGGCGCCGACCTGCGCAACCTCGTGAACGAGGCGGCGCTGACCGCTGCCCGCCGCGACCACGAGCGCGTGACGTCGGCCGACTTCAGCGACGCCCTCGAGAAGATCGTGCTCGGTACCGCGCGCAGGATCACCCTGTCCCCGGAGGAGCGCGAGCGCACGGCGTATCACGAGTCGGGCCACGCGGTGCTCGGCATGCTCGAGCCGGGTGCCGACCCCGTCCGCAAGGTCTCGATCATCCCGCGCGGGCAGGCGCTCGGCGTGACTTTCCAGAGTCCGGACTCCGACCGCTACGGCTACGGCGCGAAGTATTTGAAGGGCCGCATAGTGGGCGCGCTCGGCGGCCGCGCGGCGGAGGAGATCGTCTACGGCGACGTGACCACCGGCGCCGAGTCGGACCTCGAGCAAGTGACGTCCATCGCCCGTCAGATGGTCGGCCGCTGGGGGATGTCCGAGGCCATCGGGCTGGTGTCGGTTCTACCGCGGCCGGGCAACGAGTCGCCGCTCTTCCCGGGCATCGACGGCAACGCGCCGGCTGAGTCCACGCGCGAGCTGGTGGACGCCGAGGTGCGCCGCATCGTGGACGAGTGCTACGCCCGCGCCCTGGCGAGCCTGCGCGAGAACCGCGACCGGCTCGACTCGCTGGCGAAGGCGCTGCTCGAGCACGAGACGCTCGACGAGCGCGACGCATACGCCGCTGCCGGATTCGACCGGAAGCCGCCGACGGCCTCGCAGCCGCCGGCCCCCGTGGCCGCGCGGGACATCACGGCCTGAGGATCCGCCGACTCCGGCTGTAGCGTCCTGGAATCGCGGCGTTCCGCTCGTTCATCAAACGCTTGGGCCGCCTCCTGAAGGGCGAACGCGGCGGCACGAGCCCGCAAAAGGCGTTCGGTACGCTTGCCGCTGCACCGGGGACCGGAGGAAACATGGAGCTGGACCGTCACTACATCGAGCGCAAGGACTTCACCGTGGCTCGCCGCGGCTACGAGCAGGAGGAGGTCGACCTCCACCTGCGGCAGCTGGCGGATGCGATCACGGACCTGCGGGCCCAGCTCAAGGCCACACCGGCGGGGATCGCCGGCGCGGCGGCGGAGCAGGTGCGCCAGATCGTGGAGGCCGCCGAGGAGAGCGCGGCCGAGATCGAGCAGCGCGCGAGCGACGAGGCCACACGGGTCACCGACGACGCGTCGCGCCGCGCGCGCGAGGCGCGCGAGCGGGCGGACAACGAGTCCGCTGAGCAGCTCGCCAAGGTCCAGCAAACGGCGGCCAAGATGCTGGCGAGGGCGTCGGAGCTCGAGGCGGAGCTCGACCAGCTGACCGCCGGCATCAACGAGGCGGCGGCGGGTCTCGTGGAGCGGATGCGGGCATCCGGGGGACAGCTCGAGAGCGAGCTCGATTCGATCCGCCAGGAGCTGCTGACGGTGCGCCCGCCGGAGCCGATCGAGCCGCCCGCCGGCAACGGTTACGCCGTGGAGGAGCAGGAGCCGGCGGCGATAGCCCAGGAGGACGAGGAGCCGGCGGCGGTCGCCGAGCCGGCGGCGGAGCCCGAGCCGGCGGCGGAGCCGGAGCCGGTCGCCGAGGCGCCTGCTGCGCCCGAGCCCGTGGAGGGACCGGGCCCGAGCGCGGGCGGTGGCGGTGGCCCCGAGGGGGCTCGGCTCGTGGCGCTCAACATGGCGCTGAATGGCACGCCCCGCGAGGAAGCGGCCCGTTACCTAGCGGACAATTTCCAGCTCGAGGACCAGGATGCCATCCTCGACGACGTCTACTCCAAGCTCGGCGGCCGCGCCTAGGCGGCTGCGAACCTTCGCTCTCCTGCGTCCTCGGGTCTCGCTTGGCTACTCGCCAAGCTTCGACCCTGCGTCCTTGGATAGCTCGGTTCTCGCACCTAGGCGGTGCTAGGCGGCCACTACCTCGCGCGACTTGTCCAGCAGCTCCAGCACCGCCGGGTCCTGCGCAGTGCTGCCGTGCGGGCGCAAATAGCGCGGATAGAAGGGCTGGTAGCCCAGCGCCTGGCCGACCGGGGCGAGCACCCCGAACACCAGCCGCTGCAGGACGCGCGACGGCCTGACGAACTCGGCCACGTCGCGGAACTCGCGCGCGATCACGGCTCGCTGGAGCAGTCGCGGCATGCCCTTGCGCGTGGTCAGGCGGTCGTTGCCGAGGCCGAAGAGGGTGCGGACCATGAGCTCGAGGCGGCGGCCCTGGTCGATCTGGACGAGCATCTGGGCTTCGCCGGGGCCGGCGTTCCACCAGTAGTGGCGCGTGCCGGGCGGGATCGTCAGATCGGCGCCCTTCTCGAGCACTCGCTCCTCGCCGTCGATGCGGACGCCCACGCGGCCGCCGAGCACGCGGAAGCGCTCGGTGATGGTGGGGTGCACGTGCTCCCGCAGCCCGCTGCCCCCAGGGCGGACGAAGAGGTGGTAGGCGATCAGCCCGTCCTGCGACTCCTCGCTGCCCACAAGCATGATGGCGCGCTGCCCCGTTGCGCGACCCACGATCACATCTCCCGCTCTGGAACGCGGGATCCCTGCCAATTCCTGCATCGGGACTCCTTCCGATCTGGTGCCAGCATCCTTTCGCTGCAGGGGGATTGCCGGAATCGCGCTAGCCGCCGAGTGCGGGTACGGCTGACCGAACCCGGCGGCAGCCGGGCCGCTACCTAGAATCGATTATGTGAAGTCGCAGGGCGAGCTAGTCATCGCCGGCGCTCGCGAGCACAACCTCAAGGACCTTCACCTGAGGATTCCTCGCCACGCGCTGGTCGTCATCACCGGACTGTCCGGGTCCGGCAAGTCCAGCCTTGCCTTCGACACGATCTATGCCGAGGGGCAGCGGCGGTACGTCGAGTCGCTGTCGGCCTATGCCCGGCAGTTCCTCGGCCAGATGGACAAGCCCGACGTGGACTCGATCGAGGGGCTGTCGCCGGCGATCTCGATCGACCAGAAGACCACCTCGCGCAACCCGCGCTCGACGGTGGGCACGGTCACCGAGATCTACGACTACCTGCGCCTGTTGTGGGCCAGGATCGGGCATCCCCATTGCTACAAGTGCGGCCAGCCGATCGCCGCCCAGTCCGCGGAGCAGATCGTGGACCAGGTGATGACTCTCGAGGAGGGCACGCGCTTCATGGTGATGGCGCCGGTCGTGAGGGGGCGCAAGGGCGAGTACGGCAAGCTGTTCGAGGAGCTCCGTGCAGAGGGCTTCACGCGCGTGAAGGTGGACGGCGAGCTGCGCCGCCTCGAGGAGGAGATCGTCCTCGACAAGAAGTTCAAGCACGACATCGCCGTCGTCGTGGACCGGCTGGTGATGCGGCCGGACCTGCGCAAGCGGCTGGCGGACTCGGTCGAGACCGCTGTGGGGCTGGCCGAGGGGATCATCGAGGTCGAGCTGGTCGACTCGGGCGAGCTCCGGACGTACTCCGAGCGCTTCGCCTGCCTCAACTGCGGCACCTCGATGCCGGAGCTCGAGCCGCGTATGTTCAGCTTCAACTCGCCGCACGGCGCCTGCCCGCGCTGCACGGGGCTCGGCTCCCAGATGGAGATCGACCCGGAGCTGGTGGTGCCCGATCCGTCGTTGTCGCTCGGCGAGGGGGCGATTCTGCCCTGGTCCACCAGCGCGTCGAGCTACTACGAGCAGATGACCCAGGCGATCGCCGAGCGCTACGAGATCGACATGGACACGCCCTGGGAGGAGTTGCCCGAGGAGGTACAGGACTGCTTCCTCCACGGCACCAACGGCGACCGCATCTACATCTCCTACCGCAACCGCTACGGCCGACGCCGCTCGTACACCACGAGCTTCGAGGGCATCGTGCCGAACCTGGAGCGCCGCTACAAGGAGACGGACTCGGACTACTCGCGGGAGAAGATCGAGGAGTACATGTCGGTCAGGCCCTGCCCGGAGTGCCATGGGGCGCGCCTGCGGCCGGAGAGCCTGGCGGTGAAGGTGAGCGGGCTCGGCATCCACGAGCTCACGCGGATGTCGGCCAAGCGGGCGATCGAGTGGTTCGACGGGCTGGAGATCTCTGAGACCGAGCGCCAGATCGCTCGGCTCGTGCTGCGCGAGATCGACGAGCGGCTGCGCTTCCTCGACAGCGTGGGGGTCGGCTATTTGTCTTTGGAGCGCGCGGCGGGCACGCTCTCAGGTGGCGAGGCGCAGCGAATCCGGCTGGCCACGCAGATCGGATCGAGCCTGGTGGGGGTGCTCTACATCCTGGACGAGCCGTCGATCGGGCTCCACCAGCGCGACAACGAGCGGCTGATCGCCACGCTGGAGCGGCTCCGCGACCTCGGCAACACCGTGATCGTGGTCGAGCACGACGAGGGCACGATGCGGGCGGCCGACCACATCGTGGACCTCGGCCCCGGCGCCGGCGAGCACGGCGGCCACGTGGTGGCCGAGGGCACGCCGGAGCAGGTGATGGCGGTGGAGGACTCGGCCACCGGCCAGTTCCTCGCCGGCACGCGCACGATCCCGGTGCCGCGCAAGCGGCGCAAGCCGTCCGGCTACATCGAGATCGAGGGTGCCACCCAGCACAACCTGCAGTCGATCGACGCGAAGATCCCGCTCGGGGTGTTCGCGTGCGTGACCGGCGTGTCTGGGTCCGGCAAGTCCACGCTGGTCAACGAGGTGCTCTACCGCGCGGTGGCCAACCGGCTCCACCGGGCCAAGCTGCGGCCGGGAGCGCACAAGCGGGTGCGGGGGCTCGACCACGTGGACAAGATCATCAACATCGACCAGTCGCCGATCGGGCGCACGCCGCGCTCGAACCCCGCCACCTACACCGGCGTCTTCGACCAGATTCGCGACCTGTTCAGCCGCACGCAGGAGGCGCGGGCGCGCGGCTACAAGCCGGGGCGGTTCAGCTTCAACGTGAAGGGCGGGCGCTGCGAGGTCTGCCGCGGCGACGGTCAGATCAAGATCGAGATGCACTTCCTGCCGGACGTATATGTCCCGTGCGAGCAGTGCAACGGCAAGCGCTACAACCGCGAGACGCTCGAGGTGCGCTTCAAGGGCAAGACGATCGCCGACGTGCTCGAGATGCCGGTCGAGGAGGCGCTCGAGTTCTTCAAGCACATCCCGAAGATCAAGCGCCGGCTCCAGGCGCTGCACGACGTCGGGCTCGACTACATCCGCCTCGGCCAGCCGGCCACCACGCTGTCGGGCGGCGAGGCCCAGCGCGTCAAGCTGGCCACCGAGCTGCAGAAGGTGGCCACGGGCCGCACGCTCTACATCCTCGACGAGCCCACCACAGGCCTGCACTTCGCGGACGTGGAGCGGCTCCTCGAGATGCTGCAGCGGCTGGTGGACGCCGGCAACACCGTTGTCGTCATCGAGCACAACCTCGACGTGATCAAGACGGCCGACCGCATCATCGACCTCGGTCCCGAGGGTGGCGAGGAGGGCGGCACGATCGTGGCCACGGGCTCGCCGGAGGAGGTGGCCGCGGTGCCGGAGTCCTACACCGGACGCTATCTGAACGGCCTCGTGAAGCCGGCCGCGCCGAGGGCCAAGCGCGCGCGGCCGAAGAAGGTCGCGGCGGCGGCTTAGCCGCGAATGAGGATCGAGCAGACAGTCGAGGTGCAGCGGCCGCCGGAGGCTGTGTTCGCCTTCGTCGCGCGCCGCTTCCGCGGCTACCACGAGCTTTTGAAAGAGCGCCTCGAGGGCTTGGGCTAGCTAGGTCACAGGTCACAGATCACAGGTGACAGGACGCGGGATGAAAGGATCCTGTGACCCGTGACCTGTGACCCGTGACCTCGTTCTTCGACCTTCAGCTCTGGTACCGGAAGTGGCTTTGGTACGAGCGCAACGCCCTGCCCTGGAACCGGGCCCGGATTCATCTGCACATGCTCAGACGGCGCGCGTTCATCCGCTTCCCGATCCAGGGGAACGTGCTCGAGTGCCTCGACGACGGGCGGCTCGAGATCGGCCCTCATACGCTGCTCGAGCCGGGCTGCTGGATCACGATCGGCGAGAACGCCCAGATCAGGATCGGCGAGGGCTGCTTCCTCAACCTGAACTCGATGCTGGCGGCGATCGACCGGATCGAGATCGGCGACCACGTGATGTTCGCCAACCACTGCTTCATCGGCGACTCCGGCCACCGCTTCGACGACCCAGACGTGCCGATCACCTGGCAGGGGTTCGAGTCCAGGGGCCCGGTGCAGATCGGCTCGAACTGCTGGTTCGGGGTGAACTGCGTGGTCACGAGCGGGGTGACGATCGGCGACCGCTGCGTGATCGGCTCGAACTCGGTCGTGACGAAGGACCTCCCCCCGGGCGTGGTGGCGGCGGGCGTGCCGGCACGCGTGCTACGGGAGATCGACTTCAAGAAAAGTGCGGGGGGCGTCCGGCCGTAGCGCCCGGACGCCCCCTGCGTGGCTCGGGGGTGGCGTCCCTCTGACTAGACGGTCGCCGTCCTCGGTGCCTTGGCCGCGTTCCCGACGCCGTCCACGTCGGCCACGACCAGCTCGACCCGCAGCCGGAGGGCGCCCTTCACACCCATCCGCGCTGCGCGGGTCAGCCTTGTCCTCGCGTTGGAGGTCAGCTTCACTCAGTCCTCGATTGAAGATTCCGAAGGGGTGGAGCGCCGGACCAGTGGCGTGCCCCTCCTCGTGCCGAACGTAGCACGGGTTAGGGGAGTTTCGCCACCCTTTTCGTTAGTCCTTGATCACGCAACCTGCGCATTGCTTGGCACGTCCTAAGATCATCGTTGCGACCCGAGCCGGGATGAAACGGCCATCCGGCGGCGTCTTTATTCCACGGGAGACATGCGCCCTCACATGGACAACGAGCACGATCTCGCGCGGCTTGCCGACGGCACGCTGTCGGGCGACCGCGCGCGCGAGCTCGAAGCTCGCGTGGCGGAGTCCCCGCAGCTGCGGGCAATGCTCGACGAGCAACGCAGGGCACTCGACGCGGTACGGGCGCTAAACGAGCCTGCGCCCGCCGCCCTGAGGGCACGAATCGAGGATGCGCGCCGCCGGCCCGCTCCGGCAGTGAGGGCTCGCCGGTTCGGGTTGGCGGGCGCGTTCGTCGCGGCCGCCGCGGCGCTGGCCATTGCGCTCGTCGCGATCCTGCCGTCCGGCGCAGGTGGGCCCAGCCTCTCGGAGGCGGCGGCGTTCACGCTCAGGGCGCCCACGGCGCCGGCGCCGCAGCACGACTTCGACGGCGCCCTCAACCTGAGCGTGGACAGCGTGCCCTATCCCTACTGGGAGGACAGCCTGGGATGGAAGGCCACTGGCAAGCGCGTGGACAAGGTGTCCGGCCGCGTGGTCACCACGGTCTTCTACGCCAAGGGCAACCAGCGGGTGGGCTACACGATCGTCACCGGCAAGCCGCTGTCGGTGCCCTCGGGCAGCTCGATGACCGTGCTGCACGGCGTGCACATCCGCAGCCTGGGCGTCGGCGGCAACGCCGTGGTCACCTGGGAGCGCAAGGACCATTCCTGCATCCTCTCGGGCCGTGGCATCAGCCGCGACGAGCTGGTGAAGCTCGCCGGCTGGCGCGACCAGGGCGCGCTGCCCTACACCACCGGCTAGTCCGGGCGACCGGTGACCGGGTAGTCGATCGCCGGGTCGAAGCCGGCGCCCTCGGCGAACAGGCCCTTGCCGGGCACGTGGTTCACCTCGAGCCTGATCCCGTCGGGGTCGAGGAACGAGAGCGAGTAATAGCCGGGCGCCCACGGCCCTTCCTCGGGCGCACGCACCATCGTCGCCCCGAGCTCCTGCAGGACGCCGTAGAGCTCGTCGATGTCCTCGCGGCTGCGAGCCCGGAAGCAGAGGTGGTGGAGTCCCGATCTGGCGGGGTCGTGCTGTCCCTGCGCGGTGGCCTGGGCGATGCCGAGCGCGGTGCGGCCGCCCACGTAGTACACGAACTCCTTGGAGCGGTGCACGGTCTGCAGTCCGAGGTGCGGCATCAGGCGGTCGTAGAACGCGACGCATTCGTCGAAGCGGTTCACGCTCAGGAAGATGTGGGCCACCCCGTTGATCTCCACGGCGGGCGCGATCGTAGCGGCGATACTGGGAGCGTGGCCTCGCGGAACGTGGAGGTGGTGCGCGGGATCTACGACGCGTGGGAGCGCGGCGACTACAGCTCAGCCGACTGGGCGGATCCCAGCATCGAGTACGTCTTCGCCGACGGGCCGGACCCAGGCACCGTGACGGGGCTGGCTGAGATGGCCGAGGCCGTCCGCGTTTGGCTGAGCGCGTGGGAGGACCTCAGCTTCACGGCCGAGGAGTACCGCGAGCTGGACGACGAGCGAGTGCTCGTCCTGCACCGCATCGGCGGCCGCGGCAAGGCCTCCGCCGTCGAGATCGGTCAGATGGGCGGCAAGGGCGCGCACGTGTTCCACCTCCGCGGCGGCAAGGTCACGAAGGTCGTCCAGTACGTGGGGCGCGATCGGGTGGGGGATTTGTGACGCCCATCGTTCGCGTCACGCGCTCGCGAGCTCGGTAGAGGCGGCTCGTGATCGTCCCCTGGCGAACTCGCAGCGCCTTCGCGGCCTCCTCGTAAGAGAGGCCCACTACGTCGATGGCCACGAGCGTCTCGCGCAGCCCGTCGGGGAGCGCCGCAATCGCCGCGTAGACCTCGCGGTTCTCCGCGGCCTCGTCGGGTCGCGAGGACTGCGGCGCCTCCACCGGGTCCACGTCCTCGTCCAGCGGCACCGGGGGCGAGCGGCGCGCGAGCGTGCGGCGCTGGCTGAGGAAGACGTTCTTGAGCGTCCGCATCAGGTACCAGAGGTCCTCCTCGCCGCGCAGGAAGCGGGGCCGAGTGAGGATCTTCGCGTAGGTGTCCTGCACGAGGTCCTCGGCGTCCTCCCGGGACCCGCAGAGTGCCCAGGCGGCCCGGTAGAGCCGGTCGAGGTGGTCTCCGAGGCTGTTCGGGTCGAGCTCGCGCACCGGGGACGCCCCAGGATAGGCGCGCACCCGCTATGACACGACGCTGACGAGAACGGTGCGCTGCCGCGGCCGGTCGTCGAAGTCCACGAGCACGACTTGTTGCCAGGTGCCTAGATCCAAGCGACCGCCGGAGACAGGGATCGTCTCGGACGGGCCGACTATCGCCGCCCGGATGTGAGCGTGGGCGTTCGTGTCGTTGTTCAGCCGGTTGTGGTGGTAGTCGCCGTGGCGGGGCACGAGCTGATCCAGCGTCTCGCGAAAGTCGTGAACGCCGCCGGGCTCGTACTCCATCGTCGTCACGGCCGCGGTGGAGCCCGGCACGAACACGGTCGCCGTTCCGGACTCGAAGCCGGACGAGCGGATCACGCTTTGGACGCCGGCGGTGAGGTCGATCACGTCGCCGTCGCCCTCGGTTCTGAACTCGAGGCGGCCGCTATGGACCGGCATCGCTTACCACTCGCCCGTGAAGGGCTCTCTCACGTGCAGGCCGGCGAGCCGCTCCTTCAGTTGGGCGGCCTCGTCCGGCGCCATCGTGTAGCCGTGCTCCGGCTCCGGGTAGCGGCGGGTGCGCACGTCCTCGGCGAACTTCGACACGCCCTCGATCATCGCTCCGCGGATGTCCGCGTAGCGCTTCACGAAGCGCGCCGCGTGGCCGTCGTAGATGCCGAGCAGGTCGTGGAACACGAGCACCTGCCCGTCCGCAGCCGGGCCCGCGCCGATCCCGATGATCGGGATTTCGAGCTCCGAGTGGACCGCCTCGGTGAAGTCGGACGGCACTGCCTCGAACACGACCGCGAAGCAGCCCGCCTCCTGCAGGGCGAGGGCGTCCCGTGCCACGTCCAGCGCGCGCTCGGCCGTGCGGCCCTGCGAGCGGTAGCCGCCCAGCGCGGTCGCGGTCTGGGGGGTGAGGCCCACGTGGCCCATCACCGGGATGCCCGCCGCCACGATCGCACGGGCGCGGTCGGCGGAGCTGCCGCCGCGCTCGAGCTTCACGGCGTCGCAGCCCGCCTCCTTGATGAAGCGCTGGGCGGTGCGCACCGCCTGCTCGTTCGAGGCCTCATAGGAGGCGAACGGCAGGTCGCCGACGAGCAGCGGCGTCGTCAGGCCGCGCCGGACGGCGGAACAGAGCATCAGCATCTCGTCGATCGTCACCGGCACGGTGCTCGGGTAGCCGAGTACGGTCATCGCGCCGGAGTCGCCCACCAGCACCACGTCCACGCCGGCGGCCTCGGCCACCTGGGCGCTCGGGTAGTCGTAGGCGGTGACCATCACGATCGGCTCGCCGAGCGCCTTCTTCTCGGCCAGCTTGCTGAGCGTCACGTTGGGCCGCTTGGCCGGTGGCGCGGTGGAAACGGGTCGGGACCCGGAGCTCATGACTGCACCTCCTCGGCCTCCCCGCCTAGGAGGAGGCCCACCTCGTCTTTCACGTCCACGATCGCGTTGTGCGCGTTCACATGGACCACTCGCGGCTCGTAGCTCTGGAGCTCCCGCTCGTCGTACGACGCGTAAGACACCACTATCACCGTGTCTCCGGTGTGCACCAGCCGCGCCGCCGCGCCGTTCACCTGCACGGTGCCGGAGCCGCGCTGCCCGGCGATCGTGTAGGTCTCGAAACGCGCGCCGTTGTCCACGTCGAGCACGTGCACCAGCTCGTGCTCGAGGATGTCGGCGGCGTCCAGTAGATCGGCGTCGATCGTGATCGAGCCGACGTAGTGCAGGTCGCTGCCGGTGATCCGCGCGCGGTGGATCTTCGACTTCAGCATCTGCCTGTTCATTTGCCCCCCAGAATGGCGTTGTCGATCAGCCGGGCACGCCCCACGCGGGCGGCCACGGCAAGCAGGGTCGAGCCGTTCACGCGCTCGACCGGTGAAAGGTCCTCGGCGGAGCGGAGCTCCAGGTACTCGGGCTCGATGCCGGCGGCGTCGAGCACTGCGCGGGCAGCGGCGAGCACGCGCTCGGGGTCGCGCTCGCCTTCGGTCACCACCGTCTCCGCAGCCCCCAGGGCGCGGCTTATTGCCGCGGCACGTCCGCGCTCCTCGTCGCTCAGATACGCGTTCCGCGAGCTCATCGCGAGGCCGCTCGGCTCGCGGACCGTCGGACAGACGCGCACCTCCACGGGCATGTTCAGGTCGCGCACGAGCTTGCGGAGCACGGTGGCCTGCTGGGCGTCCTTCTGCCCGAAGTAGGCCAGGTCCGGGCCCACCATGTTGACGAGCTTCGTCACCACCGTGGTCACGCCGCGGAAGTGCTCTCGCCCGCGATGACTCGGGTCGCCCTCGAGCACGCTGGTCATGCCGTGCACTTCGACGGTGGTGTCGAACCCATCCGGATAGACCTCGTCGCGGTCCGGCGCAAAGAGGATGTCCACGCCCTCGGCCTCGGCCAGCCGGGCGTCGCGCTGCTCGTCGCGCGGGTACGCGGAGAAGTCCTCGTTCGGCCCGAACTGCGTGGGGTTGACGAACAGCGATACCACCACCGTCGCGTTCTCCTCGCGGGCCTTGCGGATCAGCGACAGGTGCCCGTCGTGGAACGCGCCCATCGTCGGCACGAGCCCGACCGGGCGGGCTGCGGCGACGAGCGCCTCGCGCAGCTCGGTCACGGTGCGCACGGTCCTCATGCGGGCACCGCCGTCTCGGCGAGCGCCCGGGCACGCTCCACCATCACGTCGAAAAGCGCCTCCAGCTGTGGCGCCGCCTTGCGGACTGCCGCTCGTTGGGTGGCCACGGTCAGCTCGTCGCCGCGGGCCACCGGGCCGGTGAGCGCGCGGTGCGGCCCGAGCTCCGCCCAGTTCTCCACCGTGGTGCGCACCAGGGGTGCCAGCGCGGCGCGCGCTTCCTCGGGATCGAGCCCGGCGGCCGCGGCCACCTCCTCCGCCGCCGCCTCGAGCGCCACCAGGAAGTTGGAGGCGATCGAGGCCGCGGCGTGGTAGGCCGGCCGCTGCTCGTCGCTCAGCTCGAACGGGACCATGCCGAGCGCGCGGGCGATGGCGGCGGCCTGGGCCGCCGCGACGGGCGTGGAGCCCGCCACGGCACATCGACAGCCGGCGAACCGGCCGGCGTCGGCGTCCGAGCCGCTGAAGGTCTGGAGCGGGTGCAGGCCGAAGCGCGCCACGTCACCGGCAGGCTCGAGGGCGGTCAGCGGCGTGGCGCCGCTCGTGTGGCCGATGAGCGGGGCGGCGCCGGCCAGCGCCGCTGCGGCGGCCGGGATCTCCGAGTCCGGCACGCAGAGCACGATCGCGTCGCCGGCGGGGACCTCGCCGCGACCGACGGGGCCGCTCACCTCGAAGCCCGCGGAAGAGAGAGCGGCGGCAAGAGCGCTCCCGAGGCGCCCACGTCCCACCACGCCGATGCGTGACAAGCGATCGTTGCTCATCTCTTTGAACCCAAGCCGGCGACGCCGGCCACTCGTTGGTCCGCTCCACAGGGGTAACGGCCTACGCCAAGAATAGCTTGAGTTCGGCTTCCATCTACCCGTTGGCATAGGCTTCCAACCCCAGATGGGAACCCCCGCAGCAGAGCGCCGCGAGGAGCTGATCGCCCTCTACCGCGAGGTTCAGAACTGCCAGAAGTGTCCGCTGGCGGCCACGCGCACCAATGTCGTTTTCGGCTCCGGCAACGCGGACGCGGACCTGATGTTCGTCGGCGAGGCGCCGGGCTTCCACGAGGACCAGCAGGGCAAGCCGTTCGTCGGGGCGGCCGGCAAGCTGCTCGAGAAGCTGCTGGCGGAGATCGAGATGCGGCGCGAGGACGTGTTCATCGCAAACGTGCTCAAGAGCCGGCCGCCGGGCAATCGGGATCCCCAGCTCGAAGAGATCGAAGCCTGCAAGCCGTATCTCACGCGACAGATCGAGCTGATCGAGCCGCTCGTGATCTGCACGCTCGGCAACTTCTCCACCAAGCTGCTCACGCGGCGCCAGGACGGGATCACGCGCGTGCACGGCAAGCCCCAGCAGCACACGATCGCCGGGCTCGAGCTCACGATCTACCCGATCTACCACCCTGCAGCCGGGCTCCGGAGCCAGCCCATGCTCGCGGGGCTGCGCGAGGACTTCTCGCGCCTGCCCGAGCTGCTGGCGGCCGCGCGGCCGGAGCCGGAGCCCGAGCCGCCCGTGAACGGCGGCGGCTCCGCAGAGCCGCTGGCCGCTGCACAACTCGGCCTGTTCGGCTGAGCCGGTAAGACTCAGCGGGTGCGTGTCGAGTCCACCCGCCCGGAGGAGACAGAGGCAGTCGGCGCCGAGCTCTCCGCGCGCCTTCGGCCGGGCGACGTGGTGCTCGTGATGGGCGAGCTTGGCAGCGGCAAGACCACGTTCGTGCGCGGCGCGTCCCGTGCGCTCGGCGTCACCGACCCCGTGACGAGCCCGACCTTCACGATCGGCCACCTCTACGACGGCGCAGTCGGCGTCGCTCATCTCGACCTGTACCGGCTGGTCTCGCTCGCGGGCGAGGACCCGGCCCTGCTCGACGACTACCTCACGCCCGACCGGATCGGCTTCGTGGAGTGGCCAGAGGCGGCGGCACCGCAGCTGGAGCGAGTGGCCGCGCGGGTGAGCATCGAGCACCTGGGCGGCGATCGGCGGGCGATCGAGGTCGAATGAACGTGCTCGGGTTCGACACCTCCACGGCGGCCACGAGCGCCTGCGTGCTGCGCTCCGACGGCGAGGCGTTCGAGTTGGTTCCGGACGAGGCGGCGCTCAGCGCTCCACCTGCTCACGCGAGCGAGCTGATGCCCGCGATAGTGCGCGTGCTGGACGACGCGGCAATCGGCTGGGAGCAGCTCGGTGCGATCGCGGTGGGGGTTGGGCCGGGCACCTTCACCGGCCTGCGCATTGGAGTGGCCACCGCACGGGCGCTGGGGCACTCGCGCGGGATAGACCTGCGCCCCGTGTCGTCTCTGGCGGCGCTGGCCGCTGGGATCGACGCGGAGCTGCGCCTGCCGCTGATCGACGCCAAGCGCGGAGAGCTGTTTGCCGCGCTGTACCGGGGCGAAGAGGTGCTGTGGCCGCCGTTTGCCGCCACGCCTGAGGAGCTCGTCGAGCGGGTGCGGGAGAGCGGTGTAAGCCCGCTGTCTGCCGGGGATGGGTCGCTACGATTTCGGGAGACGCTCGAAGCGGGCGGGATCGAAATCGCGGCCCCTCCGGCCCACGCGGTTCGAGCCCTCCATGTGTGTCGACTGGCCAAGGACGTGGCCGCCACTTCGCCGGACGCGGTCCTCCCCGAGTACCTTCGAGAACCAGACGCCAAGCCACAGAGATGAGCGACTCGCTGAAGATCCGCCGCCTGAGCTACGCAGATCTCCCACAGGTGATCGCGATCGAGCGGCGCGCGTTCCCCACGCCGTGGTCGCTCGCCATGTTCGTGCTCGAGCTGTCGAAGCCGTCAGGGATCTGCCTGGCCGCTACCAGGGGTGAGCGCGTTCTCGGCTATCTGGTCTGCTCCCGCTACGACCGCGTGTGGCACGTGATGAACGTGGCCGTGGACGACGCTCACCTGCGGCAGGGCATCGCCCGGGCGCTCCTCACGCGACTGTTCGAGACCGCCGACCGCCCAGGCGAGCAGTACACCCTCGAGGTGAGGGAGTCCAACCACGGAGCCATCGCGCTCTACGAGCGCTTCGGCTTCCGCTCGGCCGGCCTGCGTCCCGGCTACTACCACGACAACAAGGAGGACGCGGTGATCATGTGGCGCACGGCGACCTCCGGCGATGCCGTGGATCCGGCGGAGGGCGCGCGGCCCGCGCACGCGTGATCCTCGGCATCGAGACGAGCTGCGACGACACCTGCGCCGCGCTCGTCACCCCCGACGGCGAGGTGCTGTCCAACGTCGTCGCGTCGCAGGGGCTACTCCACGAGCGCTACGGCGGCGTGGTCCCGGAGATCGCCTCCCGCCGCCACTTGGAGCTGGTGGACGCCGTGACCGCCGACGCGCTCGAGCGTGCCGACGCGTCGCTCGACGACGTGCGCACGGTCGCTGTCACTCGCGGGCCCGGGCTGATCGGCGCGCTGCTCGTGGGGGTGTCGAGCGCGAAGGCGCTGGCCGCGGCGCGCGGGCTGCCGCTCATGCCGGTGAACCACCTGCACGGCCACGTGATCGCAAGCACGCTGGGTCCCGATCCGATCGAGCCGCCGTTCCTCTGCCTCGTGGCCAGTGGCGGCCACACCTTCGTGGCGCGGGTAGAGGAGCCGTCCTCGCACACCGTGCTCGGCCAGACGCTCGACGACGCCGCCGGCGAGGCCTTCGACAAGGGCGCCCGCATCCTCGGCCTCGAGTATCCGGGCGGCCCGGTGATCGACCGGCTGGCACGCGATGGCGATCCTGACGCGTTCGAGTTCCCCCGCTCGCTGCCGGGCGACGGGCTCGACTTCAGCTTCAGCGGCTTGAAGACCGCGCTGCTCTACCGCGTACGCGACCTCGGCGAGGCCGTGGCGCGGCGGCGCCGAAACGACCTGGCCGCCTCCTACCAGCGGGCCATCGTCGACACGCTGGCGGCACGGGCGCGCGCCGCGATCGAGGCCGAGGGCGCCGAGCGCTTCGCGATCGGGGGCGGAGTGGCTGCCAACTCCGAATGGCGCGAGCGGATGCGAGTGGTCTGCGACGAGCTGGGCGTCCGCCTCTGGGTGCCCGAGATGGCTCTTTGCACGGACAATGCGGCGATGATCGCGGGGGCCGCGCGGTTCCAGGTGCCAATGCCGTACCCGGAATACCTCGCGCTGGACGCATCGGCCAGGCCATGACCGTCGTCACGCTCTACGGCAAGCCCGGCTGCCACCTGTGCGACGACGCGAAGGCGGCGATCGAGCAGGCGCGGGCGTCTCACGACTTCGACCTCGAGGAGGTCGACATCACCCTCGACCCCGGCCTCCAC
>JBKPDA010000119.1:0-5590 GCA_046727635.1 Actinomycetota bacterium
GCCGACACAGCAAACGACGCTTGTTCAGGCTGAGAGCAGCGTTACCGTGCAACTTCATCCGGTGTCCTCCTTGGACTGAGTGGCTTCAGCACCTCTCAGCCTCCAAGGGGGCCCGGATGAACAACCCGCTCAGGAACTACAGCTAGAGCAGCACGCCCTCCAGCCTCAGCAGGAACTCCTTGCGCTCGATGCCGCCGGTGTAGCCACCGAGCGCTCCCCCCGTGCGGATGATGCGGTGGCAGGGCACCACGATCGGCATGTGGTTCGAGCCGAGCGCGTTGCCCGCGGCCCGCACCGCGCGCTCGTTGCCGGCCTTGGTGGCGACGTCGCGGTACGTAGCCAGCTCGCCGAACGGCACCTTGGGCGTGGCCTGCAGGATGCGCTGGGTGAAGCCCTTGCTGAGGCTCCAGTCGAGCGGCACGTCGAACTGCGTGCGCTTGCCCTCGAAGTACTCGTTCAGCTGGCGGCGGACGTCGTCGAGCTTGGCCGGCGCCTCGAGCACCCGAGGCGAGAGCTTGGCGCTCAGCTCCTCGAGCATCGAGTCCGGCTCCTCGCCGCCGTAGGCCAGCTCCACCAGACCGCGCTTGGTGCGCACGGCCAGCAGCGTGCCGAGCGGGGAATCCACGAGCGCGTAGGCCACGTCGAGCAGGCCCTCCTCCGCGGCGCGGGCCGCGAACCGCTCCACCGCCGCCCGCGAGCCATCCGCAGGCAGCTCTCCCTTGAGCATCTTCTCGAGCTCGTTCATGACTGCATGGCCTTTCTCAAATTGCGTAGTGCTTCGCTCACCCGCTGCCGCGCCGCCTCCTCCGAGCAATCGAGCGCCTCGGCCACGTCGGAATACGGCAGGTCCGCCGCAAAGCGGTAGAGCAGGGCCTCGCGCTGCTTTGCTGGCAGGTCGCGTGCCACCGTCCAGACCTCGGACCGCCCATTGGGCGACACGGACACGGCCTGCTCCGGCACTTCTTCCACGGGAAGCGGCCTGCGCTTGCGCGCCCGGAACAAGTCCAACGCCTTGCGATGGGCGATCGTGAGCACCCAGGCGCGCAGGTTCGAGTCATGCTTGAGCCGCGGGTAAGCGCGCAGCGCGGAGATGAACGTCTCCTGGAACGCGTCCTCGGCGTCGTCCGGGCCAACGGTGGCCACGAGGAACCGAAAAACGGTGTCGCGCTGGTCGTCTAGGAACGTCTGGAAGGGGGGCAGGCCCACGCGTGTAGAACGCTAGCCGCGCGTCGGATGTGAGCTTTGTAATCCCTGCGTAAGGTTTTTGAACGAACGTTCTGTTATTCTGCCCGCGATGCCACGGCCGCGCCAATTCGATCCCGACGACGTGCTCGAAGAGGCCATGCGCCAGTTCTGGGAACGCGGCTACAGCGACACGTCGGTCGACTCCCTCGTGGAGGCTACGGGTGTCCGGCCGGGCAGCCTCTACAACACCTTCAAGGGCGGCAAGCGCGCGCTGTTCATGGGCTCGCTCGAGCGCTACTCGAAGCTGGTCGTGCCCGAGAAGATGGGCGCGCTCGAAGAGTCCGGGGCCTCGATTCCCGAGATCCGCGCGTACTTCGACGGCCTGGTGCAGGACCTCCTCACCGAGGAGGGTCGGATCGGCTGCCTGATGGTGAACAGCGCGATCGAGCTCGCGGCCCAGGACCCCGTCGTGGCCGGCGTGGTCAGCGGCCACATGGACCGGCTCGAACGCAACGTCGCGCGCGCGCTCGCCAACGCGGTGGAGCGAGGCGAGGCGCCGGCGTCTATCGATCCAGACGCCAGGGCGAAGCTCTTCATGGCCACCGGCATGGGCCTCATGGTGGTGGGCAAGACCAACCCGGGAAGGGAGGTGCTCGAGACGATCGTGAACGCCGCGTTCGCGGACCTGGGCTGAAGCCGGCCACAGGGCCGCTCTCTTTTTTGGCTCATTTTTGAACGATTACTCAAATGAAGGAGGAGCAGCAATGCGTGCAGTCGTCATCTCCGAGTTCGGCGGACCCGAGAAGCTCGTGATCCAGAAGCGCCCCCGCCCGGTCCCCTCGTCCGGCGACGTGCTGATCGAGGTGAAGGCGTTCGGCGTGAACCGCGCCGAGACCTACATGCGCCGCGGGCTGTGGCCCGAGGCGGCGCCGGTCAGCGGTATCGAGTGTGTGGGCACTGTCGCCGCGGACCCCGACGGAAAGCTCGCCCCGGGGTCCACCGTCGCGGCCGTCATGGGCGGTCTGGGCCGCACGCGTGACGGCAGCTACGCGGAGTACGTCGCGGCGCCCGCCAGCAACGTGATCCCGCTCGAGACATCGCTCGACTGGGCCGACCTCGCGGCCATCCCCGAGAGCTACGCCACCGCGTGGAGCACGCTGAACGGGAACCTGTCGCTCGAGCCGGGGCACACGCTGCTCGTGCACGGCGCCACGTCGGCCCTCGGGCAGGCTGCGGTGAATATCGCCGCCGATCTCGGGGCCACCGTGATCGCCACCACGCGCTCGGGCGACCGGGTCGAACTGCTCCGCTCGCTGGGCGCCGCCGAGGTGCTGCTCGATGAGGGCGCGCTCGCGCCCGCCATCCGTGCCGACCGTCCCGACGGCGTCGACCGCGTGCTCGATCTCGTGGGCAACTCCGTGCTACGCGACTCGCTGCAGGCGGTGCGTGCCGACGGCCGCGTCTGCCAGGCCGGCTTCCTCGGCGGCCTCGGCGCGGTCGACGGGTTCAACCCGATCGTCGACCTCCCCACCGGAGTCCAGCTGAGCTTCTTCGGCAGCTTCATGCTGGGCACGCCGGACTTCCCGGTCTCGAACATCCCACTGAACCAGCTGGTGGCCAAGGTCGAGCAGGGCGCCTACAGCGCCAAGCCGGCCCGCGTGTTCAAGTTCGAGGAAGTCGCCGACGCCCACCGCCTGATGGAGGCGAACGAGGCGCCCGCCAAGCTGGTCGTCGTCGTTTAGCCGGCTACCGCACCGCGTCGACGATCTCAGCCGACAGCGCCGGATACTTCTGCAAGTACTCGACGCGCTCGGACTTGAGCCGCGCGACGATCTTCTGGTACTCCTCGCTCCGGCCCTGCCCCTCGTACTGCTCGCGAGGGCGCAGGATGCCGGAGTCCGAGGGGTCGATCCCCGGCACGCTCGTGGCCACCTGGTAGCCGAAGTCCGGATCCTCCTCCCAGGTGATCGTGCCCTCGGCGATGCCCTTCACGATCGCCGACGAGTGCGGGATCTTCACCTTCTGCGAGCGCTCGTCCTCGTCGGGCCCGCCCACGCGGCCCGTGTTGAGGAGGTAGACGTCCAGCTGGTGGTCGGCCATCAGCTCCAGGAAGCGATTGCCCTGGTGGTCGTGGTCGTCAGGGAAGAACGGGTTCGTGCCGGGTACGCGCAGGAACTTGCCTGCCTCCTCGGCGCCGCCCGCGCTCGTGCCCTGCGTCTCGCCGAGCATGAAGTAGGCGGCCGCCTGCTCCGCGTTCAGCTTGGCCACGGCGGGGATGATGTTCTCGTTGCGGTTGAGGATCAGCAGGAAGTGAGCGCACTCGAGCTGCCGCGCGTCGCCCGCCTCGATCGCGCTGAACGAGAACGTGGCGCGACCGTTCTGCGTGTAGCTCGTGTCGAAGAAGTCGAGCTCGCCGCGCTCGTCCTGTGACACGTTCTCGAGGTAGGCCTCGGGCTTCGTGACCGCGCCGTAGATCGTCGGCTCGTCCTCCTTGCTGAGCGCGAAGGTCTTGGCGAAGCAGCCGGCCTCCGTGGCGTACACCTTGCCGCCCGGCATCATCGCCACGAAGTCGTCCTGGATCGGCAGCGAGCCGTTCTGACGCGTGAACGTGGTGGTGGTCTTGCCAGTGCCCGACAGCCCCACGATCAGCCCGACTCGGTCGCCGTTGTCGGTGGGGATCACCTTGCAGCCCGCGTGCAGCGGCAGCCCGCCGCGGTCGTACACGAGCTTGTTCCACATGCGCAGCCCGCCCTTCTTCGACTCGCCGAAGTAGTCGGAGTTGCACACGCGCGTGACGCCCTGGTCGAGGTCGACCGCGATGATGCGGTCACTGGGATAGCCCTCCACCTTGAGGTTGGGCGTGTAGATCACGGTGAGCTCGGGCTGGAAGCCGTCGCCACCGTCCTCGAGGTCGAAGTAGAGCTGCTTCTGCATCCCCGCGATGTTCGCGTTGGCCTCCTCGATGTAGAGGCGCGCGGGGGTGCGGAACTCTGGGTCGTTGCCGATGTAGCCGTCCACTACCAGCATGTCCCGGCCCGCGATGTAGTCGTCCTGCAGCTTCGCGATGCGGTCGCCTTCCTCACGCGAGATCGCCTGGTGCGAGGAGGCGTCAGGGTCGTCCAGTACGAGGAAGGTGGAGGCCTTCGAGCGGGCCAGTACCTCGGTCTGAACGTTGAGGTTGTCGTAGGCGGTCCTGCGCGCGTTCGGCATCTTGGCCGCGAGGTCCTTCAGCTCTGCGGCGCTGGGATTGACGCGAACGGATTTCGCATCGGGAAGAGGCGACATCTGCTTTGCCATCGTTGAGGAAGTCAGCTCCTAGGTCGCTTGGACGGGGCAAGAAGGTTATCCGGCGGGTATCAGACCCGCCGCGCGGCGCTGTGGCGCCTTTCCCAGTATTACCACGGCCGGCGTAACCTCGGCGGAGCGCATCATGCCTCACCGAGGGACGCCCAAACGGTCGAGTACGCGAAGGAACGCCTGCACCACGCGCGCGTCGAACTGTGTGCCCGCGCCGCGCTGCAGTTCGACCCTCGCCTCGCCGGCCGACATCGCGTTCCGGTAGATGCGCTCGGAGGTCATTGCCTGGTAGGAATCGGCCACCGCGAGGATGCGCGCCTCCAGTGGAATCTCGTCGCCCGCCAGGCCCTGCGGATAGCCCTGTCCGTCGAGTCGCTCGTGGTGGCTGAGGATCCAGCCGCGGATGTCGGCCACCACGTTCGAGTCGAGGATGCGCGCGGCCACCAGCGGGTGCCGGCGGATCTCCTGCCAGTCGTCCTCGTCGAGCGGCTCGGGCTTGTTCAGCACGTCCTCGGGCACCCCGATCTTGCCCACGTCGTGGAGCAAGCCGCCGATCCGTACCCTCTCCACCACGTCCTCGGGCAGCACGAGCTCGCGCGCGATCAGCTCGGCGTAGCGGGACACCACGCGCGAGCTGCTCACGGTGCCGTCGGCGCGCGCCTCCAGCGCCTCGGCGAGCGCCAGCACCGTGGCCAGGTAGCCCTCGCCGCCGCTCTCGCGGGCCTTGGCGGCCACCCCGCCGATCACGTCGGCCACCTCGGGGTTGTGGATCACGGTGCGGTCGCGGCCCAGCTCCTTGGCCGCGTAGAGCGCCTGGTCGCCGGCGAGAAAGAGCGTCTCGGCGGTGCGGCCGTGCCGCGGGTACACGGCCACGCCGAAGCTGATCGTCAGCGACGGGGCGCCATCCGCGAACGCCTCGCTCACGGCGAGCCGCAGGCGCTCGGCCAGCATGTAGGCCTCGTGCTCGTCCGTCTCGGGCACCACCAGCGCGAACTCCTCGCCGCCGATTCGCGCCGTGCTGTCGATGCGGCGCTTGGTGGCGTTCATCACGGTTGCCACGGCCTCGAGCGCGGCATCGCCGGCACCGTGGCCATGACGGTCGTTCAGC
>JBKPDA010000120.1:0-10184 GCA_046727635.1 Actinomycetota bacterium
CCCGTCGCTCGCACGCGGAGCCTCGGGCAGAGGCGGCAACGCAGGATCGCGCTCTCCGCGACTGCGCAACCGCGAGTGCACCGTGCGCACCATCTGATCGAGCTTCGCCGGCGTGTAGGCGGCGAGCAGCTCGAGCCGCGCGCCACCCTCCTCCGCACCCCGCCCGAGGAAGGCCTCCAGCGTGCGCTCGAAGGCGTCGATGCCGATCCGCTCGGCCTCCGGCTCGTCCAGCACGCGGTACTCGGGGTCGATGCCGGCGGCCAGCGGGTGCGTGCGCAGAAGGCGCGAACAGAAGCCGTGGATGGTGGAGATCCACGCGCCCTCGGCCGACCGCGCGTGCTCGCGCTCGCCCAGCTCGAGGAAGCGCGCGCGGATGCGCAGCTTCAGCTCTGCCGCGGCCTTTTCGGTGAACGTGATCGCGAGGATGCGGTCCACCGGCACGCCGTCCTCCAGCACGGCGCGCACGAAGCGCTCCACCAGCACCGAGGTCTTGCCGCTACCGGCGTTCGCGTGAAGGAATAGCGAGCCCTCGCGAGTGTCGATCGCGTGGCGCTGCTCGTCTGTGAACGCGACCGTCATTCCTCGTGCCGGCAGATCGTGGGGTGCTGGCAGCCGGCGCTCGACCAGCGGCAGCTCTCGGGGCACGGCCGGACGTCCCCGGCGCGCATGCGGCGCACGAGCTCGCACAGGGTCTCGCGCGCCCGCTCGAGCTGCTGGTCGAACTCCTCCTGCTCGCGGAAGTCGTTGTCGTAGAAGTCGGAGCCCAGCTGCTCGCGCAGGTCGTTCGACAGCATCCCGCGCGGACGCCGCTCCTGCCCCGCGAGCGGCACGTAGACACCACCCGCCGGCTGGAGCCCCATCAGCTCCCGCACGGCGATCATGTAGACGGCCGCCTGGAGCCGGTGCTTGTCCTCCCACTCGGCCACCGGGTAGGCGGAGCGGCCGCTCTTGTAGTCGCGGACGAGAGCGTGCTCGCCCCAGGTGTCCACGCGGTCGATCACGCCGCGCACGCTGATGCCCTCGCGCTCGAAGGAGAGGGCCGGCAGATCCGCGTCGGGCACGCCAAACCCCAGCTCGAGCTCGGCGGGCTCGAACAGCCCGTCGCGCTCGGCCTCGTGGCGGAGGTAGCGCAGCAGGTCGAACTCGAGCCGCCGCACCGCCGCCCGAACACGCGTCTGCTTCGGCGAGAGCCGGAACGAGGACTGCCGCTCGCGCAGCGCCTCGTGGAGGATCCGCTCGGCGTCCGCAAGGTTGTCGCGCGTCACGCTCCGCTCGCCCGTGTGCTCGCGCAGCCGCCGCAGGGTCAGCTCCAGCACCTCGTGCGCGTAGCGGCCGCGCACCATTTGCTCGGG
This sequence comes from Actinomycetota bacterium, assembly GCA_046727635.1. Lineage (GTDB taxonomy): Bacteria > Actinomycetota > Thermoleophilia > Solirubrobacterales > Thermoleophilaceae > JAICJR01. The sequence goes on from JBKPDA010000120.1 coordinate 1,353, forward strand.
GTCGGGCTCGAGAGCCTCGGGGTCGAGCAGCCGCTCGACGAGCCACTTCACCGGGCAGTCGGCAAAGGTCTCCAGCGCGCTGGCAGAGAACGCCTCCTGGCTGCCGAGGCGCTCCAGCAGCTCGGCGTCGGTGAGCCCGCCCGGCCCACCGATCTCCACGCGCGGGCCAAGCGCTGCCGCCGCCCGCTCCCACTCCACCTCGGTAGGAGCGTCGGCCGGGTCCCACACCACGTCCGAGAGCGAGCGCCGCCGCGGCTCGATCTCCGTGAACAGATCCTTCGCGTCCTCGAGGAAGAACGAGCCGGGCTGCGGGTTGCCCTCCTCGTCGCTGAAGCGCGAGCTGAGGAAGAGCACCCGCTCGGCGCGAGAGGCCGCGACGTAGAAGAGGTAGCGCTCGCGCTCCAGCTCGTCCTCTCGCACGGGCAAAGCAAGGCCGCTGGCCTTCGCGATCGCCCGCCGGTCCTCGTCCGGCAGGAACGGCTCGGGCCGGCGCCCGCGCGGGAACTCGCCCTCCTGGAGGCCGCAGATGAACACGGCCTCGAAGCGGCGGGCGCGGATCTGCCCGGGCGCTGCCACGAGCACGCGGTCGGGCTGAGGTCGCTCGCCGAACCGCACCGGGAGCTCCGCGAGCGCGTCGTGGAGTCGCCGAGAATCGAGGTCGCCGACCACGCCCGCCCGGAGGAGGTCGCGCATCTGGTCGAGCGCCGACGCGGCCGCCTCGAACGCCCGCGCGTCCTCGCGCTCCGCTCCCTCCAGCACGTGCGCCCGCCGCATGTAAGGGGCGGAGAAGAGCCGCTCCAGCTGGAAGCGCAGCTCCCTGATCAGCCGGCCAGGTCCCGCCGCCGCGGCCTCCGTCACCGCGTCGATCTCCTCGAGCGGCCAGCGCCGCAGCTCCCACAGCTCGCGGGCGCGCGCAGCGGTCTCGGCGCCGTCCTGGCGAACGTCGGCCTCCAGCCGGTCCGCCAGCGCCTGGTTGTCGAGCTTGCCGGGGGTGCGGAGGTAGGCGAGGAGGTCGGCGTCGCTGCCATCCAGAACGGCGCAGCGCAAGAGCGCGAGCAGTCCGCGGCCCACCGCCGTGTGCCGCAACGGCAGCTCGCGCCCCAGCGAGAACGGGATGCCGTACGCGTCGAACACCTGGCCCACCACGGAGGCGTAGCCGCTCGGGTCGCGGTAGACCACCGCCACGTTGCCGGGCTCGGTGCCGGAGCGCAGCAGCGCGAGCACCTCGCTGGCCACGAGCTCCACCTCGGCGCGCTCGCCGCCGGCCGCAAGCAGCCGCACCGCGCCGCCGGCCTTTCGCCGCCGCGCCTTGTCGGCGAAGAGATTGCGCTCCAGATGGTGCAGCGCGTCGCGCGACTTCGGCGCGTAGTGCTCGTCCACCGCCGGCAGCTCCAGCGGCGGCTCTGACGCGATCGCCGAGAGCTCCTCGAACACGCTCGCCAGGGCCTTGTAGGCGGTGCGGCCGCGCTCATACGGGAGCGAGACCGTCACGTCCGTGCCCACCACGCGCGAGAGCGTCTCCAGGGCGTCGCGCTCCAGCCGCGTGAAGCCGTCGAAGCCATAGACGAACACCGCGGTGGAGCCCCAGGCGCGAGCGTCGCGGCGCAGCGCGTCGAGGGCGCGCCAGGAGTACAGCTCGCGATCCACCAGCCCGCTCTGCTCGAGCCGATCGCGGTAGCGCGAGTACACCGCGGCCACCTCCTCGGCGTACTGCCGCCGCGGGCCGTCGCCGGCCCAGTCGCGCAGTGCGCGGGTGAAGCGGGCGGGCTCGACCATCGAGCGCCCCAGCTCCGCCACCAGGCGAGCGGCGGCGCGGACGAACCCCGGCCGCTCGGCCGAGCGCGCCAGCGCCGTGAGCTCCAGCGAGCGCACGGCTTCCTCCACGATCAGCTCGCGCTGGAGCCGCGACGCCACCCGCGCCCGGTAGCCGGCCCGGCCGGCGATCTGATCGAACAGCCACGCGAACCTCACCACCCGCGCGCCGAACACGGCGCCGCCGTCGGCCAGCTCGCGCTGAGTGTGCTCCACCGCCTCGAACGACGGCACCACCAGGATGGGCTCCTCGTGGAGGCGCGCCCGGTAGGCATCGAGCAGCACGCCGGCCTTGCCGGAGTTGGCGGGTCCCGTGACAAGCTTCAGCGGCACGGCGACCGGTTGTAGATCACGGCGTGGACGTCAGCCGTCCAGCAGGCCGTCGCGCGCCGCGGCGCGGATGGCCTCGGCGTAGCGCTTGGCGGGAAGCATCACCGGCGCCTGCTGCAGCTCCCAGTCGGCTCCCGGGCGCAGGATCCAGCGGCCGATGCGCACGCGGCCGTCGCCCAGCGGCTCCACCCGCAGCTCCTCTTGCATGTCCCCGGTCCGGCCGCGGCTGGCGCCGAAGGGCTTCCCGCCGCCGTCGCCCTCCGAGTGCGTTCCAGCGGCCTCGATCAGCGCCTGCGCGTCGCTGTCGCCCAGCACCGAGCGCTCGCGCGTGGTGAGCAGCAGGGTGCCCAGGTCGGCCACGCCGAGTACCGGGGCGCTCCTGCGAATCTGGCCGCTCGCCCACTCGGCCAGCCGCACGCCCCCGGGCACCTTCTCGAGGCGCACCTCGTAGCTGTCGCCGAGCTCGTCCTCGTACGGGCCGGCCGAGGCATACGGGCCGGTGAAGCGCGCCGCCGGCCGCTGGGTGGCTGCCACTCCCTTCCCGCGCGACGAGGAAGCGGAACGTGACGGCCGCGGGCGCGAGGCGGCCTGCCGGCTCGGGTCGAGCACCGTGCCCTTCGAGCAGATCGGGCAGTCGGCCGTGAAGCGGTTGTGGCGACAGAAAAGGGAGTTCAACTTCGGCCTCTCAGACTAGTGCCCTAGCCTCCGTGCGTGCTCACCGCCGTGATCTCCGATCTGCACCTGGGTGCCCGCCACGAGAACGACGTGCTGCGGAGCTATGAGGTCCGCTCCGCGCTGATGCCGCAGGTGGCCCTGGCCGACCAGCTCGTGCTGCTCGGCGACGTGCTCGAGCTGCGCCAGGGACCGCTGGCCGAGGTACTCGACGTCGCGCGGCCGTTCTTCGGCGAGCTGGGCGAGGTCGTGGGCGACGCGCGCGTGGTGATCGTCCCCGGCAACCACGACCATGCGCTCGTCGGCGGACGCCCTCACGACCAGTTCGAGCGCCGGATCGACCCCCGCGATGACGGGCCGCTCGCCCAGATCGCCGCCTGGATGCCGCAAGCCGAGGTGATCCTCTCGTATCCGGGCTATTGGATCCGCGACGACGTTTACGCCACCCACGGCCACTACCTCGACGCCCACAACAGCGTGCCGACGATCGAGACGATGCTCGTGGCGGTGTCGAAGCGTCGACGGCGCTTTCCCTCGCACGGGCCACTTACCGTGGACGACTACGAGCACGTGCTCGCCCCGCTCTATGCGCTTGCCTTCCGCAGCGCCCAGCGGCTGACGAAGCCGCTGCCCGTGGCCCCGGGAGCGCCCTCGAAGCGCCTCTGGGAGCTGCTCGTGCGCGAGGACGGCCGGACCACGATGGCGGGTCGCTTCCTCGGCGGCGTGGTGCTGCCGGGCGGCGTGGCGACGCTCAACCGCCTCGGCTTCGGCCCGTTCAACCACGAGGTGTCCGGACCGGTCCTGCGCCGGGCGGGACTGCGCGCGATCGGCGAGTCGCTGGAGCGCCTGGGGATCGAGGCCGAGCATGCGATCTTCGGCCACACCCACCGCGCCGGGCCGCTGCCGCGCGACGAGGGTTGGGTCACGCCCGGCGGCATCGCACTGCACAACACCGGCAACTGGGTCTACGAGCCGGGCTTCCTCGGCCGCTCCCCCACCGACAGCCCCTACTGGCCGGGCGGGATCGTGTTCGTGGAGGATGAGGGCCCGCCGCGGCTCGAGCGCCCGCTGACCCACTTGCATCACGAGGACTTCCTGCCGATGCTGGATGTATCAGCTCGCGCCCTCTGGTCCGATCCGCGCGACGCCGAGTCGGCGCCGCCGCAGTAGTCCTCCTCGCAGTCCTCGCCGCCGCCGGCGGGCTGGCACTGGCGCACGGCGGCCGCGATATGCACGGCGCACACGTCCTGCGGCTGGAGCTGCGCAGCCGCGATGTCGGGCGCACGCTGGAGCAGGTCCTCGTCGCGCCGCGCGGTGGATCCCGCGGCCGGCCGCTGCTCGTGCTGCTCCACTGGCGGGGCGGCTCGCCCGACGCGCTCCTGAGCAACCAGCTGTACGCCGCCCTGGCGCGGCTGGGCGACCGCGCCCCCGACATCCTCCTGCCGAGCGGCGGCGGCGGCAGCTTCTTCCACGACCGCGCCGATGGGCGCTGGGCAAGCTACGTGATGAACGAGGCGATCCCGGCCGCGCTCCACCGCCTGCACGCCGACCCGCGCCGGATCGCGATCGGCGGCACCTCGATGGGCGGCTTCGGCGCGCTCGACATCGCGCGCCTGCACCCAGGGCGCTTCTGCGCGGTGGGCGCCCACTCGCCGGCGATCTTCTTCTCCGCGGCGCAGGCCATGCCCCGCGCGTTCGACGGTCCAGCGGATTTCGCGCGCCACGACCTCCTCCGCGCAGGTTCCTACGGCCGCACGCCCGTGTGGATCGACGTGGGCAGCCGCGACCGCTTTCGGGCGGCGGACCTTGCGTTCGCTGCGCGCGTACGGCGCGAGATCCACGTCTGGCCCGGCGACCACCGCAGCTCCTACTGGCGCGCACACATGACCGACTACCTGCGCTTCTACGCGGACGCCTGCGCCTAGCCGTCCCCGTCGCCCGTGCGCTCGAGGTACTCGCGCACGTTCGCGTGACGCGCGATCAGCGCGCGGGCCGTCACGGCTCGCTGATGCTCCACCGGCGACGCGTCGGGGCCGGGCGCCGGCGGCGTGGAGCCCTGGCCGTAGACCGCGTGCCACAGGATCTGATCCGACACCGCCTGCGGCACGAGGTCGATGTTGTCCCACGGCAGCTCGTTCGAGAGCGCCGCATCGGCCGCGGTGGACTTGTTGATCGCGCTGATCCCCTGCGTCGGGGTGATCGCGGTGTAGGTCGTGCCGGCCACGTCCGGCGTGGTGTCGAAGCAGTCGTACATCGGCGTGGCCAGCGCGTCGTTGAGCGACAGCGGGTGCAGGCCCACCATCAGCTCCACCGTGCGCAGCGCCGAGTACTGGTCGTAGCGCGTGTGCACCACGGCGCCTCGCTTCGCCCATGGGCTGATCACGTAGGCGGGCATGCGGTGCGCGTCCACGTGGTCGGCGCCGTCCTGCGAGTCGTCCTCAACCACGAAGATCGCGCTGGACGACCAGATCGACGAGTGCGAGATCAGGTCCACGATCTGCCCGAGCGCGAGGTCGTTGTCGGCGATCATCGCCTGCGGCGTGTAGTCGTTGGTGGTCGTGCCGTTGGTGTGGTCGTTCGGCAGGATCATGTAGTTGAGCGTGGGCACCGAGTTCGTGGCCACCTGCGCGAGGAACTCGGCCTGGAAGACGTTGAAGCGGCTCTGCGACCCGATCGACACGCCCTGGCCGTTCAGCACGCCCGAGTCCTGGGTGCACGATGCGTGGTTGCCGATCGCGCCACCGGCCGTAAGACAGCCGATGAAGATGTTGTTCGGATAGGCGGTGTCGGTGTTGAGCGCCACGGAGGCGAAGGTCGAGCGGCCGTCGTTGCTAAGCGGGCTGTTGCCCGCTCCCTCCTCGCCGTAGTTGCGGAACGAGATCCCCTGGCGGACCGCTTGGTCGAAGATGAAGTCGTTCGGCGGGAACGTGACCGGATAGATGCCGAAGTCCATGCCCTTCGGGCGGCCCGAGTAGTTCGCCGCGAGCGCTTTCTGCACGTAGTCCGTGGCGTAGCCGCCGGAGGTGATGAGGTGCCCGTCCACCGACACCTCGGAGTCGGCGTAGAAGTGGTCGATCAGCGGGAACTTGCGTGTGAGCGCGTGCGCGTTCGGCGTGATCCCGCCGGTCGGGCCCGGCACGCCGTTGTCGTCGAACAGCTCGAGCGCGGGGTCGCCGTCGCCGCGAGCGTCGGTGCCGAACAGCTGGTCGTAGGTGCGGTTCTCCTTGACGATGTAGAAGACGTGCTTGATCTGCTTGCTCGCGCCGCCGTCCGGGGCTTCTACCGGCGTGCCGGCGGGCGGCGCCTCGCTGTCCTCGGGCGTTAGCTGTGCGTCGGCCAGCGCTGCGGCGGCCTGCGCCTGCTTGTCCGACGGCGTGGGCAGCGCGCCCACCGTGCCCAGCAGCTTGTCGAGCACGTAGGTGCCGTAGGTGTTCTGGGGCGTCTGCATCGGCGCCTTGCCGCCGGTGTCGAAGAAGTAGGTGGGGTTCGGGCCGGCGCCGAGGCCCTTGGCCGCCACCCACAAGAGGCGCGAGCCGTCGGGCGTCACCTGCACGCTGCTCGTGTAGGCGGCGGTGGGCAGGCGGCCCACGAGCGTGCCGGCCGGCAGGTTGGGGATGTAGTCGGGGGCGGCGGCGCACTGCGTGATGGGCGTCAGCCCGGCGCGCGCCTTCGCGAGCGCACGCTTGCGGGCGCTCCCGCTCAGCGACAGTGCGCGCAGCACCGCCTTGTCGTATCGGCTCTCCTGGGCCCGTGACGGACCCTTGCAGGCCAGCGTGGTGGTTCCGCGCAGGTAGCGAGCACGGAGCTGCCTGAGCTTGCGCTTCGTCCGAGCCTTCGAGCTGAGCTTGCGGTAGCGGCCCAACTCCCGCACGCTGCGCACCTCCACCACCCGCCGCGGGATCACCTGGGCGCCCGGCCCTGGGCGCTTGCTGAGCGAGATCACCGCCACCGCGTCCTCGCCCGCGTCGGCCGCGTAGAGCGTGTGGCCCTTCGGGTCCACGGCGAGGTTCACCGGCGCGGTGCCAATCGCCTGCGAGCGCCCCACCGACACCAGCCGCGTGACCTTCAGCGTGTCCGTGTCCACCGTGGCAACGAGGTCGCGGTTCGCCACGGCCACGTAGATCGCGTCGCGGGTCGGATCGGCCGCCATCCCCTCCGGGTGGCTGTTCGTGTCGCCGAGCGCGCCGCCGAGGCCCGTGATCGTCCCGGCGGCCTTCGCCGCGGCCGGGTCGATCACCGTCAGCGTGCCGTCGTACTCGTTCGACACGTAGGCGCGCCCCTTGTGGTCGAACGCGACGCCCGCCGGATATGCGCCCGTGGCAACCAGCTTCGCGGCGCCGCTCCTCAGGTCGATCACCGCGGCCTTGTCCGCCTGGTTCAGTGCGGCCACGAGGAAGTGCCCGTCCCCCGAGATCGCGAGGCCCTCGGGCCACGCGCTGCCAACGCCGTTGACGGGCGGCAGCGCCTTCGTGCGCCCTGAGCCGCCGCTGGACTGCGGCAGCGCGATCGGGTTCTGCTCCGTGCCCTTTCCGGTGGCCGCGTCCACGCTGAACACGTGCACGACATCGCCCTGGTCGCCCTTGGTCGGGCCCTCGGTAGGGGAGTCGCCCTTCGGGGTGCCCGAGACGTACGCGTGCTTCCCGTCCGGGGCGAAGGCAATGCCCTCGTATGCACCGGGCAGCGGCAGGGTCTGGACCACTTGGCCGGTGGCCACGTTCACCACCCGCACGTCATCGGAGCCGTGGCCGGAGTCCACCACCCACAGGAAGCGCCCGTCACGGGTCAGCGCCGAGCCCGTGGGGAAGTTCCCCACCTGCGTCAGCCGCCCAACCGGATTCAGCTTGCGGCCGTTCGCGGTCATGCCGAGCGACGGCCCGATCGCGCCAGGCTTCGTGTCTGCGAGGGCCAGTCCGCAGCCAAGCGCGAGCGCCGCGCAGGCACACGCGCAGGCGATGACCAGCCCCCTGCCAAGGAACATGGCGCGGCAAGCTACAGGGACGCGAGACCCTTAGGTGTCAATGATCTGTTACCGAATGGCGAACGTCACGCTGGTCCTGGCCTGCGCGCTGGTGCTGTCCGCCTGCGGTGCTGGCGGCTCATCCAGTACTTCGGCCACCCGCCAGGCACAACCCGTCTCGTCACTGCACGCCTGCGGGCGCCCCGGCAAGGCCGAGCGCCGCTACCAGCACGTGATCTGGATCGTGATGGAGAACAAGTCGTTCTCCGATGTGATCGGGTCCTCTCAGGCGCCCTACATCCGTTCGCTCGCCGCGGCGTGCGGCCTGGCCACGCGCTTCAGCGCCGAGTCGCACCCGAGCCTGCCGAACTACATAGCCATGACGTCGGGCTCGACGCAGGGCATCACCGACGACTCCGGCCCCTCCTCCCACGAGCTCGCCGTCCGGAGCATCTTCTCCCAGCTCGGCGGCCGCTGGCGCGCCGTGCAGGAGTCGATGCCGACGCCCTGCGAGCGGAGCAACTCGGGCCGCTATGCCGTGCGCCACAACCCGGCCGCCTACTACGCGAGCCTCGCCGCGAGCTGCCGCCGCCAGGACGTTCCGCTCACCACGCCGCCGGAGCTGTCGGCGCGCTTCACGTTCGTCACCCCCAACCTCTGCAACGACATGCACGACTGCTCGGTGGACACCGGCGACCATTGGCTCGCCGGGTTCGTGCCCCGGGTGCTGCGCAGCAGGGAGTACGCCGCCGGCCGCACAGCGCTCTTCATCACCTGGGACGAGGACGACGGCAGCAGCTCGAACCGGATCCCCATGCTTGTGATCGCGCCGCACACCCGTCCGGGCACCCGCTCCGCCCGGCCGTTCAGCCACTACTCGATGCTGCGCACAACCGAGGAGCTGCTCGGACTTCCGACTAATCTGGGGGCCGCCGCGCGGGCGCCCAGCATGCGCGCCGCGTTCGGCCTCTAGACGGAATGGAAGAGGGAGTCTCCACAACCAAGCTCGACCTCGGCTCCGGCGAGCGCTTCCAGCTGCTGCGCCGCGAGCTCGGCGTGTC
>JBKPDA010000121.1:0-8436 GCA_046727635.1 Actinomycetota bacterium
GCCGGCGCGGAGCGCGTGCCGAACGACCACTCGGATCCCGACTACGACAACGACGTGATCGACCGGCTCGGCATGCAGCACGAGCGGGCGCAGCGCCCGCTCGGCGAGCTGGCCCAGCTCGAAGGCCGCCTGGGCGAGTACACCCGCCGCCTCGACGACGCTTACGACAGGGTGCTCGCCGGCGAGCACGACTTCGTGAGCGGCGCGCGCGTGGACAGCTACCACACGGTCTGGTTCGAGCTGCACGAGGACCTCTTGCGGATGCTCGGCCGCGAGCGCGAGGAGCAGCGGTGACCGGCGTGCTCGACCGTGTGCTGACGCTGGACGGGTCTGCCACCTACGGCCGCGAGCTGGTGGGCAACAAGGGAGCGAGCATCGCGAAGATGCGCTCGCTCGGACTCGCCGTGCCGCCGGCGTTCGTGCTGCCGATCGACGAGTGCCGCCGCTATCACGCATCCGGTGGGCAGCTCGACGCGGCGTCGTGGGACGCGGTGCTCGAGGGGATCCGCGGGCTCGAGTCCGCCACCGACCGCCGCCTCGGCGATCCCGATGCCCCCCTGCTCGTGTCGGTGCGCTCGGGCGCCGCCGTGAGCATGCCGGGCATGATGGACACGATCCTCAACCTCGGGATCACGGACGCGGTGGAGGTGGGACTCGCGTGCCTCTCGGGCAACGCCGACTTCGCGCGCGAGACCCACGTGCGCTTCATCCACGAGTTCGGGCAGACCGTCTTCGGCGCGCACATCGACCCGGCGGCCACGCCGGCCGAGGCGCGCGCGGCGGTGCTCGAGGACACCGGAAGCGAGGTGCCGGCAGAGCCGCTCGACCAGCTGCGCGCCGCGATCTACGCGGTGTTCGACTCCTGGTCGTCGCGCCGCGCCGTGGCCTACCGGAGGCACTGGGACATCCCGGAAGACGGCGGCACGGCCGTGGTGGTGCAGGCGATGGTGTTCGGCAACCTGGGCGAGCGCTCCGGCACCGGCGTGCTGTTCACGCGCGACCCGCTGACCGGCGCGCCCGAGCCGTACGGCGAGTGGCTCGCAGGCAGTCAGGGCGAGGACGTGGTGAGCGGCACCCACGACCCCGCGCCGCTGTCCGCGCTGCGCGCTGAGCTGCCCGAGGTGCACGACGAACTGCTCGAGGCCGGCCGCCTGCTGGAGGGCGAGCACGGCGACGTGCAGGACATCGAGTTCACGGTGGAGCGCGGCCGGCTCTTCCTGCTCCAGACGCGCTCGGCCAAGCGATCGCCGCTCGCGGCGGTGCGCACCGCGGTTGACCTGGCACCGGACCCGGCCGCCGCCGTCGGCCGGGTGAGCCCGGAACAGCTCGCGTCGGTGCTCGCGCCACAGCTGGACGAGTCCATGACCGCGTCGGCCGAGCTGCTCGCGCGGGGCACTCCGGCGTGTCCCGGCGTCGCCTCCGGCACGGTCGTGGTCGACTCGGACAGCGCGCGACCCGGCACGGTGCTCGCGCGCCCGACCACGAGCCCGGAGGACGTTGCAGGCATGATCGCCGCGCGCGCCGTGGTGACCGAGCACGGCGGCGCCACCTCGCACGCGGCCGTGGTCACGAGGGCGTTGGGACGGCCGAGCGTTGTGGGCGTCGGCGACGGCGTGACCGCCGGCTGGACCGGCCGGGAGGTGACTGTGGACGGCTCTGCCGGAGTCGTATACGCGGGGCTCCTGCCCACCGAAGAGGTGCGCTCGAGCGAGGTGCCGGGGCTCGACACGCTCATCGAGTGGGCGCGCGAGCTGTGCCCGGTCGGCGTGGTGGACGGCGCCGCCGACCTGCTCGACCTCGACGCCGCCGGCTTCAGCCTCGACCCCGAGTCGGAGCCCGACGTGGACGCGCTCGCGGAGCGTATGACTGGCGCCACGGCGGTCACCGGCTCGATACTCAGCACCGCCGCGGGGGCTCGCGCGGTGGTGCGTAGCGGTGTGCCGGTGGTGGTGCGGCTGCCGGGCCAGCACGCCGCGGTGCTCTTGCTGCGACTCGTACAGGAAGCGAAGGACCACCAGGAGGAGAAGGCCAGATGACCGACACAGCGGAAACGGCGTCTGCGACGGCGCCCTACCCGGACAAGTGGGCGCGCCCGTCGGGCACGCCCATCGTCGAGGCGTACCACACCGCCATCCGCAAGCTCGTGGCCGAGCGCTTGGCGGCCAGCGGCAAGACCTGGGAAGAGGCGGTACACGACCCGGAGCTCGAGTTAACGCGCGAGGACTTCGAGAAGGTCGAGGCCGACCTGCTGGCCACCGGCTATCGCTTCGAGATGTCGGCGGTGGTCTCGGTCAAGGAGGCACCGGAGAAGTACAAGCCCATCGAGGCACCGGCCGACTCGGGCGAGCACGAGACGGACGAGGAGGGCCGCCCCATCGTGGGCGCTGGCGACAACGTGTTCCGGGCCAAGGAGGACGTGTCCGGCACCGCGCGCTTCGTCTCGAACGTGGAGACCGTGATGGAGATGCTCACGGGCGGCGTGCCCGACGGCACGATCGCGATCATCGACGACTCGGGTGGCACGCTCACCGCTCCGATCCTCGGCCACTTCACCGGCGTCGTGTGCATGGGCGGCACGATCCGCTCGCACCTCGGCATCCTCACCCGCGAGTACGGCGTGCCCTGCCTGATGGCGGCCGTGCTCGACGGCCTGCGAGAGGGCGACCAGGTGCTCGTCGAGTACTCGAAGCCCGCCGCGGACGCCTACGCCGACGCCGATACAGCCGCGGCGCAGCGCGCCCGGATCATCAAGGTCTCGTGAGGAGAGTCATGCCTGCGAACCACACATATCCAGAACTGCTCCGCGCCAACGCCTGGGCCCGCAAGGCCGCCGACTCGTTCTTCTGGCAGTGCACCACGCGCACCGTGCAGGAGTCGAAGCTGTTCCCGGTCAACCCCTACATCGCGCTCTCGTACCTGAACGCCTGGTACCGCTGGCCCGAGCTGCTGCGCAAGATGGAGTCGGTGATGCCGGCCGAGGAGCTCGGCGACCGCGCCCGCAACGACGGCAGCTACGCCAGCACGATCACGCTCGGCCTGATCCCGCAGTTCTACATGGGCGGGCGCCAGATCCTGCTCGACATGGGGATGCTGAAGCCCACCGACGCGATCGACGACGTGCTCTACGTGCTCGACTTCGGCGAGCGCGTCAACCTCGGCTACCACCGCGCGCACGCGCACTCGCTGGCCAGCGACGCGGGCCAGCGGGCGCAGATCCTCACCGAGCGCACGGCACAGGTGCTGGAGGCGGACGCGCTAGGCGTCACGCCCGGCGACAGGCTGCACACCGCGTTCGGCCACTTCATGGCCACGGCGTCGGCGTACGGCTTCCTCAGCCACTGCGAGTGCCGGCTCTCGTTCAACAACCACGGGCCGTACAGGACGGCCTCCGGCGAGATGCTCGTGCGCGACCTCGTCGACCTCGCCGAGTGCGACTACCCGTGGATGGACGGGATCGCCGCCCAGATCGAGTTCAACAACCTCACGATCCCGGTGATCATGAAGGACACCCACTTCCACATCGTGGATGACTGGGGCAGCTTCGAGGCCACGCCCAGCTATGACGCGAGCAACATCGTCGCGCTCGGCGTCTACACATCGGACTACCTCTCAGACGGGTACCAACCGGTGCACATGGACTCGGCGAGCGAGCTGGCCGACTACCTCGACCACGTCCGCGAGCAGATGACCGAGGCCACCACCGGCATGTGGACGATGATGGCCGGCTGGACGCGCGAGCAGATGATCGACGCCGGGCTGCTCGTCTACTACGCGGTGATCAAGGACCTTGCGCACTACGCGGGCGTCTACGAGCAGGACGACTGGTTCACTATCGACGAGCGCGCGCAGCGCTTCAAGCCGCTCTTCAACGACGAGTACGGCGGCTCGCTGATCGCGGAGATCGTGGGCCTCGTCTCCATGTCCTCGCAGAACTGGAGCGAGTACCACATGGCGAAGTTCTCGGACGCGCGCGGCGAGATGTGGACGCCCGTGCCGTACTCGATCCTCGTCGACGACGAGTGGACCTCCACGGTCGGGCCGATGCGCCCGGGCACCACGTCGCTGCCGGCGAAGACCGCGGACTACACCACCACGCGCGGCAAGCTCAGCCAGGACGAGTGCAACCGGCTGGCGCGCGAGTTCCGGCCGAGCTGGTGGGAGCTGCGCCAGTACGACGACGACACCTGGGTGAAGAACCACCCGGACGACCCGCGCACTCAGGAGCTGTACGCCATTGCGCAGAGAGCCACACCGGCCGTGACATGAGCGGCGGCAGCCTGGCCGGGCTGCTCGACGGCCCGGCTCAGTGGTCCGGGGACCGGCCGGCGATTCTTGCCGGGGAGCGGCCGGTGCGGACCTGGAGCGAGCTCGCTGAGGCGGTCGCGCGGCGTGGGGCCGCGCTGCGTGACCGCTTCGGCGTGCTGCCGGGCGACGCGGTGGCGCTGTACGCGGACAACTGCGCCGAGTACCTCGAGGTCCTGTTCTCGGTGTGGCACGCGGGCGGCGTCGCCGTGCCGATCTCGAGCCGGCTGCATCCGCGCGAGGCTTCTGCGCTGGTCGAAAGCTCGCGCTCGAAGGTGTGCTTCGCGGATGTGGAGCTCGGTGCTCGGTGCTCGGTGCTCGACATCAGCGAGCCGCTGTCGGCCGAGCCGATGGCGCCGGCGCGGCGCCGGTTGGACGACGACGCCTGGATCTTCTTCACGTCCGGCACGACCGGCCGCGCCAAGGGTGCGCGGCTCTCACACGGGAACTTGTTCGCGATGGCGGTGGCGTACTACGCGGACGTTGCCGAGGTGGGGCCCGCCGACTCGATCATTCACGTCGCGTCGTTGAGCCACGCGTCGGGGCTGATGAGCTTGCCGTTCATCGGGCGCGGCGCGGCGCAGGTGCTGCCGCCTTCGGGGCGGTTCGACGTGGGCGAGTTGTTCGACCTGGTGGCTCTCGGCGAGCGCTCGACCTTCTTCGTGCCGCCCACCCTGCTGCGGCGGCTGTGCGAGTCGCCGTCGGCGCCGGCCGACCGGATCGGCACCGTGATGGTGGGCGCCGCCCCGGTGCTTCCTTCGGATCTTCGCCGCGGACACGCGCTACTTGGCCCGTGCCTGTGGAACGGCTACGGCCAGGGCGAGTCGCCCTGCACGATCACGGCCGCGAGCAAGGCCGCGATCGCGGCGGCCGTGGAGGCGGGCGACGACGAGCGGCTCGCGTCCGTTGGCGTGGCGCGCCTGGCCACTCGTGTGCGGGTGGTGGGGCCCGACGACTCGCCGCTGGCGCCGGGCGAGGTGGGCGAGGTTGTGGTCGACGGGCCGACCGTCATGGGCGGCTACCTGGACATGCCCGAGGCGACAGCGGAGACGCTCCGCGGTGGCTGGTTGCATACCGGCGACCTCGGCCGCTTCGACGACACCGGCCACCTCACGCTCGTCGACCGCGCCAAGGACGTGGTGATCACGGGTGGCTACAACGTCTACCCGCGCGAGGTGGAGGACGTGCTGGTCAGCGATCCCGCTGTTGCCGAGGTCGCGGTCGTCGGCGTGCCCGACGAGGAGTGGGGCGAGCGGATCGTGGCCTACGTCGTCGCCCCGGGCGGTATCGACGAGGCCGCTCTCGACCAGCTCTGCCTCGACACGATCGCCCGCCACAAGCGCCCCAAGGAGTACCTCGTTGTTGATGAGCTGCCGCGCAACCCGGCCGGCAAGGTGCTGAAGCGCGAGCTGCGGGAGCTCTATCTCGAGAAGGTGCCCGATGCCGCACGTTGAGCTCCTCGACGAGACGCTGCGCGACGGGCAGCAGAGTCTCTGGGGCATGCGCATGCAGGCGGGGATGGCGCTGCCGGTGGCCGGCATGCTCGACCGCACCGGCTTCCGGGTGATCGACGCCACCGGCAGCTCGTTCATGGAGGTGCTCGTGAAGTACTGCCGCGAGGACCCGTGGGCGGGGCTCGACCTCTTGCGTGGCGCCATCCGCCGCACGCCGATGCGCGCGGGCCTGCGCGGCAACGCGGCGGTGTCGTTCGGCGTCACGCCCGACGCGCTGATGGACCTCTGGATCCGGCGGCTGTGCGGGCACGGCATCCGCTCGTTCTGGATCTACGACGTCCTCTACGGAGTCGAGAACTTCGCCCGCCTCGCGCGCGTGGCGAAGGAGTACGACGCCGAGGTGCTCGGCACGGTCTTCTTCACCCGCTCACCGGTGCACACGGACGAGTACATGGCGGCGAAGGCGGCGGAGATCGCGGCGGTGCCGGAGATCGACGGCGTGCTCTTCTACGACACCGCGGGCACGCTGGATCCGGATCGCCTGCGGCCGCTGGTGCCGCGCGTCGTGGAGGCGGCCGCCGGCAAGCCGGTGGAGTTCCACTCGAACAACCTGATGGGCATCTCCGGCCTCGCTTACGTGGAGGCGGTGAAGCTCGGCATCGGCGTTCTTCACACGGCCAGCCGGCCGATGGCGAACGGGCCGTCGGTGCCGTCCACGGAGAGCGTGGTGCGCAACCTCGAGCTGATGGGCTTCGAGCACCGGATCGACAAGTCGCTGCTGCCGCCGGTGGCCGAGCACTTCCGCCGGGTGGGCAACGCGGCCGGCTACCTGGTGGACCAGGTGAGCGAGTACGACCTCTTCAACGTCACCCACCAGGTGCCGGGCGGGATGATCGGCACGCTGCGCGCGCAGCTCGACCAGCACGCGATGGCGCACCGGATCGAGGAGGTCCTGACCGAGACGGGCGAGGTGCGGCGGGAGCTGGGCTGGCCGATCATGGCCACGCCGTTGAGCCAGCTGGTGGGCACCCAGGCGGTGCTCAACGTCGTGACCGGCGAGCGCTACAGCATCGTGCCCGACGAGGTGGTGGCCTACGCCGTTGGGCACTACGGCGAGCCGCCGGCGCCGATCGAGCCGGACGTGCTCGACCGGATCATGAGCTCGCCTCGTGCCGCCGAGATCGCGGCGAGCCCGCCGGAGCAGCCTTCGCTGGACGAGCTGCGCGAGCGTCACGGGACGGGTCGCGACGACGACCTGCTGATCCTTCGCGCGCTCATCCCCGAGTCGGACATCGAGGCGATGAGAGCGGCCGGGCCAGTTCGGCGCGACTACCCGCTCACGCCGCCCGAGCTGGACGAGGTGCGCGCGCTGATGGCCACTTCTCAGGCGCGCTACGTGCGCGTGCAGACCGAGCGCCTGGCCGTGGAGCTACGGCGGCACTGACCGAGAACGAAGGAGCGAGTGATGAGCACAACCACCGTCGTCAACCGTGCGTTCCGCCTGCGGCAGCGCCCCGTGGGAGCGCCGGGCCCGGCCGACCTCGAGCTGGTGGAGGAGCAACTGCCGCCGCTGGCCGACGGCGAGGCGCTGGTTCGCACCCTGTATCTGTCGCTCGACCCCACCAACCGCCTCTGGATGAGCGACATGCGCCAGTACTCGGATCCCGTCGTGATCGGCGACGTGATGCGCGGGATCGGCATCGGCGAGGTGGTGGAGTCGCGTCGCGAGGACATGCGCGTTGGCGACCTCGTCTCCGGCTACACGCAGTGGCAGGAGCACTGCATCGCAGGACCCGAGACAGCGCTGGCCCCGCTCCCCTCACCTTTGCCAGCGGCGCTGACCACCTTCCTCGGCCCGCTCGGCCACACCGGCATCACTGCGTACGTGGGGCTGTCGTTCGTGGAGCCCGCCGCCGGGGAGACGCTTGTGGTCTCGGCGGCCTGCGGGGCGGTGGGCTCCATCGTCGGGCAGATCGCGAAGGCCCGCGGCTTGCGAGCGGTGGGCATCGCCGGCGGTCCAGAGAAGTGCCGCCACCTGGTGGAGGACCTGGGCTTCGACGCCGCCGTCGACCGTCACGCATCCGACTGGCGTGAGCAGCTCGACGCGGCCACGCCAGACGGGATCGACATCGACTTCGAGAACGTCGGCGGCGAGATCATGGACCACGTGTTCATGCGCCTGACCTTCCAGGCGCGCATCGTCCTCTGCGGGATGATCAGCCAGTACGACAACGCGGGCCGCGAGTGGATGGGCCAACTCAACGTCGGCCAGATCCTGATGCAGCGGGCGATGATGAAGGGCTTCATCGTGAGCGACCACCCCGAGAAGTTCGAGGAGGCCGCAAACTACCTGGCGGGCCTGCTGGCCGAGGGCAAGCTGAAGTACGACGAGACGATCGTCGACGGCTTCGACAACGCCCCTGCCGCGCTGCAAAAGCTCTTCGCGGGCGAGAACACCGGCAAGCTGCTGGTGAAGGTGGCGGAGCCGAGCGGGTAGCGCCACCGCCACCGCGGCGCCTGCCGGGGCCGCCGAGCTTTGCGCGGGCGGGGTGATTGACGTTGGGATCCATAGTGAGTCCTAACGTGAAGTACCCCAGGGCGAGAAGCGTGGCCGGGGCGAAGGGCGGTGGTTGCACTAGCTGCGGTAAGCGCGGGCACTACGGAGGCGTCAAGCGGAGCT
>JBKPDA010000122.1:0-7909 GCA_046727635.1 Actinomycetota bacterium
AGCGGCAGGCGGCCGTGCTCGTCCTCCACGGTCTCGTAGGCGATGCAGGTGGCGCCCGAGTCGCACAGCCCGCGCGTGAGCTCAGGTGCCGGCGCCAGGTGCAGATAGGTGAACAGGACGTGGTCCGGCCGCAGCCGCTCCACCTCCTCGGCCATCGGCTCCTTCACCTTGAGGATCAGCTCGGCCTCGTCGAATACCGCGTCGGCGTCCGGCACGATCCGCGCGCCCTGCTCCTCGTACTCGGCGTCCGGGATCACGCTGCCGGCGCCCGCGCCCTTCTGGATCAGCACCTCGTGCCCGTGCTCGGTGAGCTCGCGCACTCCGGCGGGCGTGATCGCCACGCGGTACTCGTCGGTCTTTATCTCCGTCGGAACTCCGACCCTCATGTGCCTACGGCCTCCCTGGTGTCGACTCGGAACTCGCAGCCACGGCGCTCGAGCTCCGGGAACATGTCATCCGGCTCTATGCAGCGCTCGGGCGGCAGGGCGCCCCGCGCGCTTATCTTCCCGCGCGCGAGGAGCCGGACGGTGGCCGCGGCCGGCGACGCGGTGGACACGACGCCACCTCCCAGCCGCCAGCCCTCGTGAGGCGGGGTGAGGCAGGACACGCGCACGCGGCGGCCGTCGCTGGCAGTCGCATCGGCCACGTGTATGGAGAAGGTCTTCGGCGAAGCCGGCAGCGCGCTCGCCTGCACGCGCTCCACCTCGTCCGGTCCGGCGCTCGTGAGCGAGCGCAGGCGCTCCAGGAGGGCGGGTGCCAGCGACAGCCTGAAGCTCGCCTCCCTGCAGTTGAAGCTGCTTGGGAACGTGCGCGGCTCCGAGTGGAGCGTGTAGATCGTCTCGGCCTCGCCGATCGGCTCGCCGTAGTCCAGCACCCCGCCGTCGCTCAGCGGCGCCACCTCCACGGGCCTGCCGTCACGCACCACCACCGGCGGCATCGTCAGCTCGTCGAGCAGCGTGCGCAGCGCGTACGGCAGGCTGAGGCCTGGCGGCGCCTCGGGATCCCGCCCGGCGGCCGCCACGTGCACCGACTCGATCTCGGCGCCGTGCAGCCGCCTGACGGCTGCCTCCGCCATCAGGTTCGTCTTGCCGGGAGCCGAGCCGATGCCCAGCACCGCCACGAGGCCCGCGCGCTCGAACCGGTCGCTCAGCCCCAGCTGCTCGTCAGTGACCCAGTACAGCCCGCCCAGGTCGAGGTAGTGGCAGCCGGCCTCGAGGCACGCGGCCATCGCCGCCAGGTTGATCCGGTAGCTGGCCGAGTTCACGAGCACGTCGCAGCCGCCGAGCACCCCGGCTAGCCCCTCGCGCGCGTCCACCGCCTCGGCGCTCGCGCGTCCGGCGGCGTGCCGCGCGGCCACCTCGGCGGCCCGCGCGCCGTCGAGGTCGAGCAGCCGCATCGTCTCCACCTCCTCGGACTCGGCGAGGTCGCGGACGATCGCGGGCGCGATGATGCCTCCGGCGCCGAGAACGGCCACCGTGAGGGCGCGACTCACCTGATGAGCTCCCGGCCGCGCAGGGCCAGCCAGAACTCGATGCGGTCGCGCGCCCGGCTGAGGTCGCGGCCGGTCAGCTCCTCGATGCGGCGGATGCGGTAGCGCAGCGTGTGGCGATGGCAGAACAGCTGCCGTGCGGCCCGCTCCCACTGGCCGTTTTGCTCGATGAACGCCTCCAGCGAGCGCATGAGCTCGTCGCCGTAATCGCCCTCGCCGTTCTCCAGCGGCCCCAGCAGGTTGTCGCAATAGAGCCGCAGCGCGTCCTCGTCCTGCAGCGAGAGCAGGAGCTGGAACGCGCCCAGGTCCTTGTAGCAAGCCACGTCGGGCGCGCCGGCGCCGGTGAGGGCGGATGCCTCCAGCGCACAGCGCGCCTCGTGGTAACTCCGCCGCAGGGCGCGGGTCGGCGCGGGTCGGCTGGCAGCGGCGCGTACTTCGCCGTGCTCCGCGATCAACGCCTCCCGCGCCCGGGCGGCGAGCTCTAGGGGATCTCCGTCGGCGGCGTCCACGACCGCGCACAGGTGCCGCTCGCGGGTGGCCACGAGTGCGCCGACGCCGGCGGAGGCCATGAAGCGATCGAGCTGCGGCTCGGCGGCGGCCGCATCGTCGAGCTCGAAGATCAGCACCGCCGACGCCTCGCGCACGCCGAACGGCCGCAGGCGCGTCTGCAGCTCGTCCGGCTCGAGGCGGCCGGTGAGCGCCTCGGCCAGCACGTCTCCGGCCAGCCGGCGCTCGGTGTCGCGCATCACGCGCTGGCGAAGCAGCTCGAGCGCAACGACCGTCACGGCCTGCTGCAGGATCAGGCGCTCGAAGTCGCCCAGCGAGCCGGCGTCGCGCACCGCCACGAGCCAGGCCTGCGGAGCGCCACTGCCGCGCGTGGACACCGGCAGCGCCAGCGCCCGCCCGGAGACCTCGGGGTGCTCGGGCGAGAATGCCACCGGCGCGGCCACATCGCCGGCGCCGTTGCCGGTCGGGGCGCTGCTCCTCGCCACCACCTCGGCGCGCAGTGCCGCGAGCGTGTCGTCTCCGAGCTCGCGGCGGAACGCCTTCGCGGCCATCGTCTCGCCGCGCGAGCTGAGCACGATCACGGCTCCGCCGATCGTGGCCGCCAGCGCGCGCATCACCTCGTCGAGACCCCGCTCCTCGAGGATCAGCCGCTCCAGTCGCCGCTGGATCGCGATGCCGCGCTGGAGCACCTCGTACTGCTCGTTCACGAGCCGGGTGAACGCCTTCTCGGTGATCGCGATAAACGGCAGGTCGTACGGCACCTCGAACACGGGGAAGCTGTGCTCGCGCGCCTCGTCGATCACCGCCGCCGGCACGTCCGGGTGGTTGAAGCCGGTGCCAAAGCCGAGGCCGGCCAGGTGGTGGCCGGCCAGGCGGTCGACGAACTCGCGCTGCTTCTCCGGCGTATCGAGCTGCATGCCCGTGGTGAGCACGAGCTCGCCGCCGGAGAGCCAGGGGGTCGGGTCGGTCAGCTCGGTGATGTGGACCCAGCGGACCGGGGCCTCGGCGGATTCCTCACCGGTCAGCAGGACGAGGCCGATGTCGTCCACCAGCCTCTTGACCGTGAGCATGTCCGCCCCCTTCCCCCTGGCCCGGCTAGTGCCGGACGATCCTCTCCCAGGCTTCGGTGAGGACCGGCCGGATCACGGACTCGATCTCCTCGAAGTGCTCGGGGCCGGCGACGAGCGGTGGCGAGAACTGCACCACCGGGTCGCCGCGATCGTCGGCGCGGCAGATCAGGCCGCGCTTGTACAGCTCGGCGGAGAGGAAGCCGCGCAGCAGCTCCTCGGACTCCTCGTGGCTGAACGTCTCCTTGGTCTCCTGGTCCTTCACCAGCTCGATGGCCATGAAGTACCCGGCGCCGCGCACGTCACCGACGATCGGGAGGTCGCGCAGTCCGTCGAGCATCGCCCTGAACTCGCCCTCGTACTGGCGCACCCGGCCGCAGAGGTCCTCGCGCTCGAACACGTCGATGTTCGCCATCGCAACCGCCGCGGAGACGGGATGGCCGCCGAACGTGAGGCCGTGCGTGAACATGCTCGTGCCCTCGCTGAACGGCTCGAACACCGAGTCCCTGGCGATCACGGCGCCCATCGGCGCGTAGGCCGAGGTGATGCCCTTCGCCGTCGTGATCAGGTCGGGCTGGTAGCCGTAGCGCTCGCACGCGAAGAAGTGACCGAGCCGGCCCCAGGAGCAGATGACCTCGTCGGAGATCAGCAGCACGCCGTACTCGTCGCAGATCTCGCGCACGCGCTGGAAGTAGCCCTCCGGCGGCGTGAAGCAGCCGCCGGAGTTCTGCACCGGCTCGAGGATCACGGCAGCAACGGTCTCGGGTCCCTCGAACTCGATCCGCTTGGCGATCTCCTCAGCGGGGTCCAGCCACTCGGGGTTGCGGTAGCTGTTGGTGTTGGCCACATGGCAGCCGCCGACCGGCAGCGGCTCGAACGCGCTGCGGATGGGCCCGATGCCGGTGGCGATGAGCGCGCCCATCGTCGTGCCGTGGTAGGCGGTCTGGCGCGCGATGATCTTGTAGCGCGTGCCCTCGCCTCGCATGCGGTGGTACTGGCGCGAGAGCTTGATCGCGCTCTCCACCGCCTCCGAGCCGCCCGAGGTGAAGAAGACACGGTTGAGGTCGCCCGGCGCGAGTGACGCCACGCGCGCGGCCAGCTCGATCGCCAACGGATGCGCAAAGGTCCAGTTCGTGTAGAAGCCGAGCTCCTTGGCCTGCCTCGCGGCGGCCTCGCCCAGCTCCGCGCGGCCGTGTCCCGCGTTCACGCAGAAGAGGGCGGAGAGCCCGTCGAAGTACTTCTTGCCGCGCTCGTCCCAGACGTAGCAGCCCTCACCGCGGACGATGATCGGCAGCTCGTGGTCTTCATAGGCGCCCATGCGCGTGAAGTGCATCCAGAGGTGCCGCTTGGCCAACTCCTGCAGCCTGCTCTGCTCGTCTGTCTCTGTGCTGGCGAAATCGAGCTTTGTAGCCATGGAATCCCCTCTCTTCCGGGCGAACGCGCTAGACGTTCTGGCCAACGGTACCGCCGTGTCGTAGCACCAACAAGGGAGAGTTAGGTGAATCGGCGCAGTTTGGAATGTACCGAACGTATAATGCCGCGCCGGAGTTTTTGGGCTTTTGGCCGTTGCGCTGCTGTCGGTTCGGGCCTAATTTCGTGCGCGCAAACGGGGGGCCCGGCGCCTGGCGCCGGGCCAGTTGGCCATTGAGGAGGAAGTCACGGAAGTCGAGATCGCCACGCCCGACACGTCCGGGCGTGTGCAGCCCCAAGACGGTGCCGGCGATCCGAGCGTGCGGCTCGCCAACGTGACCAAGCGTTTCAAGGACGTCACGGCGGTCGACGACCTCAGCCTCGACATCCAGCGGGGCGTGTTCTTTACGCTGCTCGGGCCGAGCGGCTGCGGCAAGACCACGACGCTGCGGATGGTGGCCGGCTTCGAGGAGCCCACCGCCGGGCGGATCCTCATCGACGGCGAGGACGTGTCCGGTCTGCCGGCGTTCAAGCGCCCGACCAACACGGTCTTCCAGAGCTACGCGCTCTTTCCGCACCTGAGCGTGGAGGACAACGTGGCCTTTGGGCTGCGCCGCAAGGGACTCGGGAAGAGCGATGCCCGGAGTCGCGTGTCGGATGAGCTCGAGCGCGTGGGCTTGGCCCGCGAGGCCAAGCGCAAGCCGCGCCAGCTCTCGGGCGGGCAGCAGCAGCGAGTGGCCCTCGCGCGCGCGCTCGTGAACTTGCCGACCGTACTCCTTCTCGACGAGCCGCTCGGAGCGCTGGATCTCAAGCTGCGCAAGAACCTGCAGGTAGAGCTGAAGCGCATCCAGCGCGACGTGGGAATCACGTTCGTCTACGTGACCCACGACCAGGAGGAGGCGCTGACGATGTCCGATCGCATCGCGGTGATGAGCCACGGCATCGTGGAGCAGGTGGATGTGCCCGAGGCCGTCTACAACCGCCCGCGCACCACCTTCGTGGCCGGCTTCATCGGAATCTCGAACTTGATGCCGGGCAAGGCCGGGCCCGTGAGCGCGGAGGGCACGAAGCTCGAGCTCGACAACGGCGTGACCGTGTGGGCCACGCGCGACTGCGGCGTCGAGCTCGGCGAGCGCTGCTACGCGGTGGTGCGGCCCGAGAAGCTGAAGGTCAGCCGCCTCGAGGAGCCGCCGCCGGCAAACCGGCCGAGCGTGGAGGGAATGATCGAGAGCTCGGTGTACCTCGGCACCGCCACGCAAATGGTGGTGCGCATGCCCGACGGCGTGACCATGACCGTGCTCGTGCCGAACGACGACGAAGCAGAGCGCCAGCAGCTGCCGGGCGCGGGCGCCCGAGTGCGCCTGAGCTGGGCGCCCGACCACATGCACGTGGTGAAGGAGAGCTCGCAGCCCGCAACCGAAACCGACGACCAGCCGGCAGCGACCGGCGCCACCGGGGGGTAGGAACTTTGAGCGAGAACAACATCGACAGGCTGATCGACGACCTGGTGGCTCAGGAGATCAGCCGGCGCCAGCTGCTCCGGCGCGGCGCGGCCGGCGCCATGTCCGTCAGCGCGGCGGCCTTCCTCGCCGCCTGCGGCGGCAGCGGCAACGCCCTGAGCGGCGGCACCAAGACGGTCTCGAAGGTGATTCCGAACGCGCCGCTCGCGAAGACCCTGAACTTCTCCAACTGGCCGCTCTACATCGACGTGGACCACGGCAAGCACCCCACGCTCGAGAACTTCCAGAAGAAGTACGGCGTGCACGTGAACTACACCGAGGAGATCAACGACAACACCGAGTTCTTCGGCAAGGTGCACCAGCAGCTGGCCACCGGCAACTCGGGCGGCCGGGACATCATCGTGATGACCGACTGGATGGCGGGCAAGATGATCCGGCTCGGCTACATCGAGAAGCTCAACAAGGCCGCCGTACCGAACGTCAACGCGAACCTGGTCGACAACCTCAAGCACATCGACTTCGACCCGAACCGCGACTACACGGCGCCGTGGCAGAGCGGCCAGACGGGGCTGATCTACCGGCGCGACAAGGTGGGCGACATCACCAGCGTGAACGAGGTCTTCAACCCGAAGTGGAAGGGCAAGGTCACGCTGCTCACCGAGATGCGCGACTCCGTGGGTCTGACCATGCTCGGCATGGGCAAGGACCCGACCACGGGCAGCCTGAACGACATGCTCGCGGCGGTGAACAAGATGGACCAGTACGTGAAGAACGGGCAGATCCGCCGCTTTACGGGCAACGACTACCTCAAGGACCTCCCGCACGGCGATACGTGGGTCTGCTTCGGCTGGTCCGGCGACGCGGTCCAGCTGCAGGCCGACAACAAGGACATCCGCTTCCTCCACCCGGAGGAGGGCTTCATGCTCTGGACCGACAACATGATGATTCCGGTCGGCGCGCCTCACGCGTACACCGCCGAGGTGTTCATGAACTGGATCTACCAGCCGCAGGTCGAGGCGCCGATCGAGGACTACGTGAACTACGTGCCGCCGGTCAAGGGCACCAAGGAGGTGCTCCTGAAGCTGGACCCGTCCGTGGCGAAGAACCCGCTGATCTTCCCGGACGCGAACACGCTGGCGAAGGGGCACGCCTTCAAGACGCTCGCCCCGGCGGACGAGGACAAGCTGAACAACGCGTTCCAGGCGATCATCGGCGCCTGACTCCGTGACCGCTTTCGTTCAGCGGCACAAGGGTCTATTTCCCTTACTGTTGCTGCTGCCGGGCCTGGCCTGGCTGATCCTGTTCTTCGCGGTCCCGCTCTATTACCAGGCGCGGATCTCGCTGAACACGGGGTCGGTCTTCAACGGCTTCCACTTCGCCTGGCACTGGGCCACCTACACGGACGCGCTGTCGCACTACCGCACACAGTTCATCCGCTCGTTCGTCTACGCGGGCGCGTCCACCGGACTGTCGCTCTTGATCGGCTACCCGCTCGCGTACGCGATCGCCTTCCGCGGAGGGCGCTGGCGGAACGCGCTGCTGCTCGCGGTGATCCTGCCGTTCTTCGTCACCTACCTCGTGCGCACGCTCGCGTGGGAGACGATCCTCGACGACTCGAGCCCGCTCGTCTCGTTCCTCCAGACGCTGGGCCTCGTGGGGCACAACGGGCACGTGCTGGCCACCACGGGTGCCGTGATCGCGGGCATCACCTACAACTTCCTGCCGTTCATGATCCTGCCGGTGTACGCGTCGCTCGAGCGGATCGACCATAGGCTGCTCGAGGCGGGCGCCGATCTGTACGGCAACCGCCGCTCGGTGTTCATGAAGATCACGCTGCCGCTGTCGATGCCGGGCGTGGTGGCGGGCGTGCTGCTCACGTTCATCCCCGCCGCCGGCGACTTTGTGAACGCGTCGCTGCTCGGCTCGCCGAAACAGACCATGATCGGCAACGTCATCCAGAGCCGCTACCTCGAGCT
>JBKPDA010000123.1:0-4200 GCA_046727635.1 Actinomycetota bacterium
TGCGCGACGTCCACGAGGTGCATCGACCCGCCCATGCCCCGGCAGAGCCCGCCGTCGCGACCCATCAGCTCGGCCATGACGAGCTCGAGCGGCGCGCCCTTCGCGATCGCATGCCCATGGGCGCGGTGGCCGGAGTACACAGGGTCGTCGTCGCGCAGCTGACCGCACACCGCGGCGGCCACACCCTCCTGGCCGACGCTCAGGTGGATCAGCCCGTGAACCTCGTCGGCGCGTTTGAGCTGTCCCACACGCTCCTCGAAGTGCCGGATGCGCCACATCGTCCGGAGCAGAGAAAGGGCGCCCTCCTTGTCGAGGGCGCCCTTTGCACGAGTCCGAGCCACGTCAGGCGGTGACGGGCGCCTGCCCGAGCACCTGCTGAACCGCGCCGACGACCTTGTCCTCGTTGGGCAGGACGTACTCCTCCATCGGCTGGCTGTAGGGGATCGTGGCGTCGAGCGCGGTCACCTGCTTGATCGGCGCCTTCAGCGAGCCGAAGCCCTCCTCGGCCACGATCGAGGCGATCACTGCGGACGCGGAGGCATGCTTGGTCGCCTGGTCCACCAGCACGAGGTGGCCGGTCTTGTCCACCGACTCGAGGATCGTCTTGGTGTCGAGCGGCTCGAGCGTGCGCGGGTCGATCACCTCGGCGCTCACGCCGTCGGCGGCCAGCTTCTCGGCCGCCGCCAGCGCCTTGCCCACGCACCAGCCCGTGGCCACGATCGTCACGTCCGAGCCCTCGCGCCGGATGTCGGCCTGGCCGAACGGCACGATGTACTCGCCGTCGGGCACCTCGCCCGGCTCGAGCGTGAGCAGGTAGTGGTGGAAGAAGCAGACCGGGTTGTCGTCGCGGATGGCGGTGGCCATCAGGCCCTTGGCGTCCGCGGCCGTGGCCGGCAGCGCCACCTTCAGTCCCGGCACGCCCATGAACATGCCGTAGATCGAGCCGGTGTGCTGACCCGCCCAGCCGGCCGTGAAGCCGTAGCCGGCCTTCAGCACCAGCGGCACCTTCACCTGGCCGCCGCTCATGTACCTGAACCGCGGCGCCTCGTTTACCACCTGGTCCATGGCAACGAGCATGAACTCGGCCATGTACAGCTCCACCACCGGCCGGTAGCCGGCGATCGCCGCGCCGCACGCCATTCCGATCTCAGCGGTCTCCGAGATCGGCGTCACACGCACGCGGTCGGAGCCGAACTGCTTGAGGAACTCGTCGTTCTCGGTGGTCGCGATGTTCTGCCCGAAGTAGAGAACGGTGTCGTCGCGCTCCATCTCGAGGCGGATGGCCTCCTCGATGGCGGCGATGTAGGGAATCGTGTGTGTACTCACCATCGCCTCCTAGGCGTAGACGTATTTGAGGGCATCCTCGGGGGCCGGAAGCGGGCTCTCGATGCCGAAGTCCACGGCCGCCTGCATCTCCTTCTTGGCGTCCTCCACGATCTGGTCGGCCTGCTCGGCGGACAGGACGCCGTCCTGCACGAGCTTGCCACGGAACGCCGGCACCGGGTCGCCGCGCAGCGCCGCGTCGTACTCCTCGCGGTTGCCGAACACCTCGATCGCCTCGTGCTCGGGGAAGTGCAGCGGCACGCCGGGCGGGGCGATGATGTTGCCGTGGGCGCTGAGGCGGTAGTAGTTGGACTCGACGAGCGTTGGGCCCTCGCCTGAGCGGGCCCGCGCGACCGCCTCCGACATCACGTCGTACACGGCGACCGGGTCGCGGCCGTCCACCGACACGCCCGGCATGCTGAACGCCTTCGCCTTCACGCTCAGCGGCTCGCCCGCGGCGGCGTTCGCGTCCTCCTGCTCCACGCGCGTGACCACGTTGTAGGAGTTGTTCTCCATGACGTAGACGATCGGGAGCTTCCAGAGCGACGCCACGTTGAGCGACTCGGCGAATGCGCCCTGCTTCGAGGCGCCGTCGCCGAAGAAGCAGAGCACCACCTGGCCCTGACCCCGGATCTGGGCCGCGTAGGCCGCGCCCGTGGCCTGCGGGATGCCCTGCGCCACGATGCCGCTCGTGCCCAAGAAGCCGCGCTCTGGGTCCACCAGGTGCATCGACCCGCCGTAGCCCTTGCAGAGCCCGGTCTCCTTCCCGTAGATCTCGGCCATCATCGCCTTGGTGTCGGTGCCGAGGACGATTGGGTAGCCGTGGCAGCGATAGGTGCACATGATCTGGTCGGTGGGCTCGATCGCCGCCAGCGAGCCGACGATCGACGCCTCGGCGCCGTCCGCCGGATGCGTGTGGCCGCGGATCACGCCGGGGAACTCCTCGAAGGTCCCCTTCATGCGCTCCTCGAACTCCCGGATGCGGGCCATCTGGGTGAACATCCAGATCAGCCGGTCGTTGTCGAGCTCTGGCATCCCTTCTCCTCTCACGCCACCGGGGCGGCGAACTGCGCCCGGGTGGCCTCGTACGAAACCTTGAACTCCTCCTCGATGGGCAGGTCGCGCAGCGCCGCCGAGAGCACCTCGACGCCCCACGGCTTGCTGTAGCCCATGTCCTGGCAGACCGACACGTACTCGCGGATCGGGAACTGGCCCTCGCCCGGGAGGTTGCGGTGGTTCACGACCTCGTCGATCGGGTCCTCCATGTTCTCCCACTGGCCGTCGCTCAGCTCGATCCAGGTCAGGTACTCGAGCGGCACCTTGCGCAGGTGCTCCGGCTCGATCCCGAGCTTCGCCATGTGCCAGGTGTCGATCGCCAGGCCGCCGTTCGGCTGCGCCGCGCCCTGCACGACCTCGAGGGCGGTCTCGAGCGTCTGCACGTTCACGTCGAAGGGCATGAACTCGTAGACGATGTCCACGCCGCCGGCGCGCTCGCGGGCGTCGGTGCAGAGCTCCGCGAACGCCTCGGTGAGCCGCGGGATCTCGCAGGGCGTGCCCGGGATGTTGCCCACCTTGATGTGCAGGGCGTCGAACTCGGCGGCGGCGTCGAACAGCAGCTTGCGCCGCTCGTCTGAGGGCGCGCGGAGCGGATCGTCCTCGGGCACCCAGAAGTTGTCGATGAACTCGAGCTGCAGGTACTTGAGCCCCGAGTCGTCGAAGATCTGCTTCATCTCGCGGAGCGTTCGGCTCTCGAGCTGGTGCTCGATGTCGGCGTGCCAGAGGCCGATGCCCGCGTAGCCGACCTTGGCGGCCTCCTCGCAGCGGTTGCGCCACTCGAACGTGCTCCACTCACGGCCCACGTGCACGTCGGCCGGGCCCGCAACGGTCCAGTAGAGGGCCATCAGCTCGACTTCGGCCATACCAACTCCTCCTCCGGGTCGGGGGAACGAACCGACCGTACCGCCGCCGGCTCACAGAGTCCAGCCAGTGAGCGCCGGGGTCCTTGCCTATGCGTGCGAGGCCCCTATGCGCGTGCGTTTCGCGGGTGTACGGTGCGCCCGTGAGCACGATCGCGGCATCGGCGCTCGACGACTTCACCGCGCTGCTCGGCCCGGACAGAGTGGTCAGCGACGAGACCGGGCTTCGCGAGTATCGCGACCCGTATTCCTTCTCGAGCTGGGACGAGTACACGGCCTCCGCCGTCGTAATTCCGGAGACCGTGGAGGAGGTCCAGGAGATCGTGCGGATCGCCGGGCGGCACGGCGTGCCGCTGTGGCCGATCAGCCAGGGCCGCAACAACGGCTACGGCGGCCCGGCACCGCGCGTCAAGGGCTCGGTGATCGTCTCGCTGCGGAACATGAACCGCGTGCTCGAGATCGACGAGGAGTCCGCCTTCGCTCTGGTCGAGCCCGGCGTGCGCTGGTTCGACCTCTACGAGGCGATCAAGGCGGGCGGGCACAAGCTGATGCTGTCGATCGCCGACATCGGCTGGGGCAGCGTGGTGGGGAACACGCTCGACCACGGCATCACCTATCTGCCGTACGGCCAGGACCAGATCATGCAGTGCGGCATGGAGGTCGTCCTGCCGGACGGCGACGTGATGCGCACCGGCATGGGCGCTATGCCCGGCAACCGCTCCTGGCAGATGTACAAGCGCGGCCTCGGGCCCACGCCCGACCAGCTGTTCATGCAGTCGAACTACGGGATCGTCACGAAGATGGGCGTCTGGTTGATGCCCTATCCCGAGACCTACATGCCCTGTTGGGTGCGAGTCTGGAACGACGCGGATCTCGGGAAGGTCGTGGACGTGCTGCGCCGGCTGATGCTCGACGGGACGATCCGCGGCGTGCCCCAGATCATCAACACGGTGCTCTACGC
>JBKPDA010000124.1:0-9420 GCA_046727635.1 Actinomycetota bacterium
GCCCGACGAGCTGGCGCCGCAGTTCGCCGACGCCCCGGCTTTCTTCGATGCCTTCGGCTGGCGATCGGTGATCGCGGAGGACCTCGAGGCCGACGACGTGATGGGCTCGCTCGCGCGGGCCGAGGTGGATGCCGGCGGCGACGCGCTGCTCATGACCGGCGATCGCGACCTCTTCCAGTGTGTGGGCGAGCGTGTGAAGGTGCTGTATGTGCGCACGGGCAGCAAGGGGGGCGCCGAGGTAGTCGACGCTGCGGACGTGAAGCGCCGCTACGGCATCCCGCCGGAGCTCGTGCCGGACTTCATCGCGCTGCGCGGCGATCCCTCCGACGGCCTTCCCGGGGCCAAGGGCGTGGGCGAGAAGACCGCCGCCGACCTGCTGCGCCGCCACGGCTCGCTCGAGGCCGTGATCGAGGGCGCCGTGCGCGAGCGGCCGGCGCGCCTGTCGGGCGCGCTGATCGACGGCGCGGACGAGCTGCGCACGTTCAAGGACATCGCCACGCTGCGCTCGTTCCCGGTCGAGCGCCCGCCGGATCGGGAGACCGACTACGCCGGCGCGGCCGCCGCCGCCCGCGAACGCGGGATGAACCGGCTGGCCGAGCGGCTCGAGAAGCTGGCGGCGGGGAGCTCCTAGAACGGCAGCCGCGAGTTGCCGCCGGGCGGCAGCACGAACGGGCGCAGGAACACCGGTGGCGTGAAGAGCGTGAAGGCGGGCTGCACCGGATAGGTCGCCGGAGCCCCCAGGCTCGGTGAGATCTCGTTGAACGACTGCCCGTACGACGCCGCCTGCGCGTTGAGCTGCGAGGACGCTGGGACGTGCCAGCGCCCGCTGTCGAGGCGGTCGAGCAGCACGTTCAGAGCGGTGAGCATCTCGCCGTCGGTGAACGTGCAATGCCCCGCGCGGTGAACGAACAGCTGACGCAGGAGCGCCCCATTCCCGGCCCGCTGGACCGCCGACGCGTAGGACTGCTCGTGCGGTGGGACGACCAGCCAGTCGGAGGTCGTGTGCATCGTCAGGACCGGGATCCGGATCACTCCGTTGAACGCCACGTTCTGCTCCAGGTAGCGAGCCGCCGCCGGGTTCGCCGTCACCCTCGGGGCGGCGTTGATCGCGGTCAGGTCGTGGGCGAGGTTGAGGCCGGCCGACGTATAGAGGTTCTCCACCTCCCGACGGTCCGCCGAGCGCGCGAACAGATCGCGGTAGTCGACGCCTGTGTTCCAGGTTGGATTGCCACCGGCACGGCCCTCGAGCTCTGCCCGGAAGCCGAACACGAAGAGGAGCTGGATCTGGAGCTCGTTGAACTGGCTCTGCTCCTGCCCGGCGTAGTCGGTCGGCGCGGGCTCGGCGGCCGTGGGATCTGACCAGGTCGGGAGGTTGAACAGCGCCGATGCGAGCGCGAGCCGGGCGCGTCCCTCAGCGGTCTGCTGGGCACCCGCGAGCGCGGCCTCCGCCGCCCCCACGTTCGCCTGCCAGTTGGTCACGTTCGCGACCTGCAGCGTGGACGCCGGCACCGACACCGCCGGGTTCGGGTCCTGCTCCATCAGCGTCTTGAACGAAGTCTCGAGGTCGAGGTTCTGGTTCCACAGGCCGAGGCCGCCGCCGAGGATCCCGCACATCGGCAGCGCCCCCTGGAAGAGCTTCGGATAGGTCTGAACGAGGTCGGCCGTGATCATGCCGCCCATCGACTGACCCCAGGCGATCGTCCGCCGCGGCTTGCCGAAGTCGCGGCGGAACTCCGCGAGCACACCGATCTGATCGGGCACCGCCTCCTTTACGGCCCAGCCGGCCGCCGGGTACGACGAGCCGGCGAGGGCGAAGCCGTGCGCGAGGAGGTAGTCGGCGGTCTGCCGGTCGGCGAAGTCGTCAGCGGGCGGGTTGGGCGCGATGGCCGGCATGTAGCCGTGGCTGAAGAGGAGGAGCGTGCCGTTCCAGCCCG
Source organism: Actinomycetota bacterium (assembly GCA_046727635.1). Lineage (GTDB taxonomy): Bacteria > Actinomycetota > Thermoleophilia > Solirubrobacterales > Thermoleophilaceae > JAICJR01. Next base: position 1,935 of record JBKPDA010000124.1, read on the forward strand.
GCGGGACCTCGATCTTCCAGGTGGACCCGTCGCCGGCCGTGCCCGTCTTGCACGTCACCGCCGAGTTCGTGCAACTCGGCTCTGTCGGCCCGGCAGCTTGCGCCGTCGTCCCCGTGACGATGGCTCCGAGCAGCGCCGCGAACAGGACGATCGATCGAACCGACAAGTGGCGACTCACCTGCACCCTCCTCCCCAGAAGGAATATTCGCCAGGCTTATACCCATCTTCGCCGGGCTGATAACCAGGGAGGCGTCAGCTCTCGCCGATGCCGGCTCCGAGCGCGTGCAGTGCGCTCCTCAAGGCGCTCTCAAGCTGCTCGCGCTCTGCCTTCGAAAGGTCCGCGAGCATGCGCGCCTCCATCTCGTCGGCCACCCGGTCGCATGAGTCGAGGACGGCCTGTCCGCCGGGAGTGATGCGCGCGCGCAGGATCCGCCCGTGGTCTGGATCGGGCTGGCGCTCGATCAGGCCCTTGCGCTCGAGCGCAGAGCTCACCTTGATCGCCGACTGGGGCGTGACGAGCGAGCGGCGGGCAAGCTGGGCGTTCGACAGCGCGCCGCCGCGGCGCAACACCGACAAGGCCGTGTACTCGGCAAGCGTGACCCCCAGCTCGTCGAGGTGGTCGGACAGGTATCGCCGCACGGCGAGGTCGAGGCGGCCGATCATGTAGCTGAGTCGCGGCTCGCCTTTCACGCGCGTTGCGTCGGCCACCGCGCGACGGTATCAGCGCCGCGACCACCAGGCCGCGAACACGCGGCGCCAGTTGCCCCAGGCGATCGCCTCGATCTCGTCGGCGCCGAACCCGCGCGCGGCGAACGCCTCGAGCAGCTTCGGGATTCCCGCCGCGTCGCCCAGCGCCGCCGGGATCGTCGCGCCGTCGAAGTCCGAGCCGAGCGCCACGTGCTCGACACCGATCCGATCGGCGACGTACCGGGCGTGATCGACGATGAGCTCGAGCGGCGTGTTCTCGTCGTTGTGGAAGTCCGCCCGCAGGAACGGGCAGGCGAACACGATGCCCGCGAGGCCGCCCGAGGCGCCGATCGCGTCGAGCTGGCGGTCGGTGAGGTTGCGCGAGCTCTGGCAGAGTGCGTGGACCCCCGAGTGGGTGGCCACGAGCGGGCCCGCGTCGAGCTTCGCCACGTCCCAGAAGCCCTTCTCGTTCAGGTGGCTGACGTCCACGAGAATGCCCAGCTCGGCGCAGCGGCGCACGAGCTGCCTGCCGGCGCGGCTGAGGCCGGGGCCGGTATCGGGTGACGAGGGCGAGATGAACGGCACGCCGCTGGCGAACGCGTTGGAGCGGCTCCAGACCAGGCCGAGCGAGCGCAGGCCCGCCGCGTACCAGTGGTCGAGCGCCTCGAGCTCGGTGTCGATCGCCTCGGCGCCCTCGAGGTGCATGACCGCGAGCGGTGGGGCGCTGTCGTCGGCGTCGCGGGTCGTGTCGAAGTCCTCGATGCGGCGGGCGACGTTCAGGTGGCCGGCGCGCTCGAGCGCGAGCAGGCGGCCGGCGGCCCTGGTTGCGTGCGCCGCCGCGGTCGGCTGGTCGACTGGCGGCGCAGGCCGCATCTCGAAGACGCCGTCGTCGCGAGCGACCGGCTCGTCGCTCGCCGCGTCGGAGCGCGTGAAGATCGCGAAGATCCCGCCGCGCATGCCGCCCGCGCGCATCCGCGGAAGGTCGAGGTGGCCGCCCTTGCGACCGGTCGCGATGTGCGCGTGGTCATCGCGCGTGAGCGCGTCGTTGTGGCCGTCGAAGACCGCGAACACGCGGCGACGGTATCGGCCGACGCGAAAGAGTCACGTTGCCGTTGCCGAATCGTCACGTCCCCGCGTAGATCCGTCACACGCCTCCCGGCAGCATCCCCGCCAGGTCAATCACCGGCAAGGAGGCACCATATGAAGCGGATTCTCGAAGGCTCGCGTCGGGCGTTCCGCACGCTCGGGCGGCTGGGCGCGCAGGCTGGTCAGGGCACGGTCGAGTACGTCGCCCTGATCCTGCTCGTCGCGCTCGTGATGGCAGGCGTGGTCACCGCGATGAAGGGCTACAAGACCGACCAGGGCAAGAACCTCGGCGACGCCGTGATCGGGAAGATCAAGGAGGCGGTGGATCAGGTGCAGTTCTGAGTCCGGCCGGTCCGCACCGGCGCGGCACCTGCGTGGGTCGACCAGCTCGCCCCATTCAGCTGTGAGCCAGCCGTTGACCCTGCCTTCCGCGCAAACGAGGCTCCTCGCCGACGGCGTCGAGATGCTCGCCGCCGTTCGAAAGCGAGAGCGACTTGAGCAGCCCGCTCGGCGATGAGTCTCGCCGCGTGCGAGAGTCTGAAGAGTCATGTTGAGAGAGTTCGACGCCCAACTTCAGAAGGGCGATAACCCAGGTGCGTGGACGTGTGTGTTGATGGATGACGTGGCCGAGCTTTTCGGTACCCGCGGGCTCGTGAAGATCCGCGGCGCGATCGACGGCGAGCCATTCACGGGCGCGTTGATGGCCCAGGGCAATGGCACGCACAGGCTCCCGGTCAAGGCGGCGCTGCGAAAGACGATCCGCAAAGAGGCGGGCGACACCGTCCGCGTCCGAATCGACGAACGGATCGGATAGCTGACCGACGGCACCGGCGCCCATCGGAGCGCCCTCCCTACCGCGCAAGGGAGGGGGGTCCGCGGGGTCTACGTGATGATCGTCGCCGCGGGAAAGGAGGAGTCCGTCGTGGCACGCTCGACGCGCCTGCGTCTGCTCAATTGCGGCCGCAGGTCCGGCGTCGCCCAGGCTGTCGATGGATCGATCCGGACCCTCGCTCCGATCAGGTCGGAATCTCCACGAGCACTCGTTCCCGGGTGCCGGCATCGACCCGATCGTGCGCTTCTGCGATCTGTGTCAGCGGCGACGGCTGGCCGATGGGGATCGACAGCGCTCCCTGCTGAGCCGCGGTAGTGAGGTCAGCCGCCGCCTGGCGCTTTGCCTCGGGCGGGAAGTCGTCGCTGCCGAGCAGCCGGATCGTGATGTTCGCGAACAGCATGGGCCATAACGGGAAGTCGGGTCGATCGCGCCGCGTGGCGTACGCGGCGATGACGGCATCGTTGGCAGCGACCGCGGCGTCGAGGTCCACGTTGTCGGAGAAGGCGACCTCGATGATCCGATCGACGCCGTCCGGCGCGTGCGCGCGGATAGCCTCGGCCGGTCGTGGCGCGTCGAGTGCCACCGGGTGCGCAACGCTCGAGTGAACGCGGTCGAGATCGCTGGTTCGCACGACCGTCCCGATGACCGTTGCCCCGCCCCACCGGGCCAGCTGTGCGGCCAGGGAGCTCACGCCGCCGAGCACCGCGGTGCACTAGGACCGTCTTGCCGGTCACGGGGGCGTCGCCGAAAACGGCGCGGTGCGCGGTGATCCCCCGAATGCCCAGGCATGCGCCGAGCGCGTCGCTGACGTTCTCGGGCAGCGCCACCGCGAGCGGACCGGGGATTGCATCCGAGTTGGAACGCGAGCGACACGATCTTGCAGGTGGAGCATCGTGTCTTCCTGCCGTTCTATCTGAGCGGCTTGCATGCGGCTTGCGCAGGGGCGAGAAGAGGCGCATCGTGTTTGTACAACACAGCCTCTCGCGGTTATTGGATTGGAGAGTGGAAGGGGCGAAAGGTATGGACGCGAAGAGTTGGATCTCCGCGTACGCGGAACGCTTGGGGGCTGATGCGCCGACCCGGGATGAGTTCGAGGCCATCCTGGCGCTTGCCGCCGAAGCCGCGCACAGCTCCGAACGAGTGGCCGCACCGGTCGCTTGCTGGGTGGCGGCGAAAGCAGGAGTCCCGTTGAACGACGCGCTCGAGGCGGCGCGAGGGATCGACGAGGCTACCCCTGCTCGCCCATCCGGCGGCGCACCGCCGGCCCGTTCGCAGCGGCGCGCCACGGCTCGCCGCGCGAGCAAGCGCCGCGCGACCGCCCGCGCCCGCAAGGGCGACACCAATGCGAGCATCGTCGAATTCCTAGCCAAACATCCGGAGAGCACGGCTGGCGAAGTAGCGAAGGGCCTCAATCTCAATCGCGGCAGCGTTTCCAGCCGGCTGACCCAGCTCGCCAAGGCGGGCGAGATCAAGAAAGCCGACCGCGGCTACGCGACCAACTAGCAAGTCGCGGGCCGCGGGCCATGACGCGCAGGACCGCACACTCTGCGAACCTGCTGGTGCGACCCGGGCGCAGGCGGCGTCCGTGCATCTCAACGCGACCGCGGGGCACGCGCGCGAGCACGCCGCAGCGCAGCCCAGCGACTGACGGACCAGAGCCGGTCGGCGCCGGCCCACCCCGCGAAACACAGTCCGCCGACCGTGCCCGTTACGGTCAGCAGCACCCCGGCCGCCGCCGCGGCCGCCACCCCGTCGCTGCCGAGGATGAGCACCGCAGCCGCGGCGCCGACGCTTGGACCGACCGGGAGCTGACCGAGGGTGACTATCGCGATCAGCACGGCGGTCGCATCGAGGAGCGAGGCGTTGACGCCGACCGCGTGCAGCAGCAGCCAGTTGCGGAGGATCTGCGCGAACACGGCGACCAGCACGAAACCGATTACGCGACTTCCACCTTGCACGCTGCGGAGCACCGCGAGCCCCTTCCAGAGCTCGCGCCCCTTACGGAGCGCGAGATGACGCAGGCCCGCGCTGGTCGTGCCGCTCACCGCAAGGCCGATCAGCGGCAGCCACCACGGTAGGCCGAGCGGCCCGACAAGGGTGAACGACGTCAGCGCGGCCAGGGTCGCCTCGACGGCGAGGATCGGAAACTCGGCGGCGATTAGCGTCGGAACCTGCGGACTGACGTCGGGGGACGAGCGCCGCAGCGCGGCGATCCGCGCGGCGACCCCCAGCTGCCCGTTGATGACGCCGCCCAGGACCTGCATGCTCGACGCTCGATACAGGATGCGGCGGTCGACCGTCCCGCCGGCCGCGCGGATCGACAGATGCCAGGCCTCACTGCGCGCGAGCAGCGCGACGACCTGCAGTAGCGCTGCCACGGCGACCACTCCCGCTGCGGCCTTAGAGAGCGCCTCCGCGAACTCGTGACGGCGCCCGGCGAGCAGCAGCGCGAGGATCGCCGCGGTGGCCAGCGAGCCCACAACCGTGATCAGCGTGCGGTGGCGGCGACCGAAGTCGCGGACCTGGCCGGCGCGGTTGGCCAGCCGGCCCCGGCCCCGCGGTCGCGGCGACGGGCCGATCGGTTCGCTACCCGCCGCGGGCACCGCCGCTTCCGATTAGTGGACCTGGGGAGCCCATCGAGACGACGCTACAGGGCGGCAGGTCGACCGCCAATACCGGTACGCGCCGTGCTCCCCGCCGGCCACCCTCGCGGGCTCGACGACGGTCGCCATCAGTCGCCGGCGCGCCGGCGGCCTTCGCGAGCGCAAGATAGTCGTTGCCAGGGTCACGCAGAACGGTCTGGCCTCCCCTCCCGCCGGGGGCGCGGAACGACAGCTGACGGCACGGCAGTCCGCAGGGTCGCCCAGTCATCGATACCCAGGCGGCGAACGGGCGCCGTTGCAGCCGTTCTGACTCAGTAAGACGAGCGGTCCCTTGGCCCAAGGCGGGTCGGATCTGCCGGTTCTCCTCCGCGCGATTTGCGGAGGTGCCGACTGCTTCATACGAGCCGAGAGCACCAGGCGTACCGGTAGAGGCTCGACGCGCTCTTGCATCTGGCGCTGACCGGCACTCTCTCGGCACGCCGGGGTGCCTCGCGAGAGTGTCCGAAAGGAACGCAAGTAGCAATCGCGACCACTCCGAGCGAGAGTGCGCGCCTTCCGCGCAAGCCAGCAGTGCGGTCGCCGCCGCGCGTATGCTGCGCGCGGTGCAAAAGCAGGTCGCGCGCGCCGCGCCGCGACGATTGCTCTCGGCTGGATCCCGCCGAGAGCGGCAATCTCGAGATCGAGACCCCAGGGGCAAGATGCTCTGTGTTCGTGCGAGCGGAAGCGCGCGACGCGCCTGGGCACCAAGCCCACGCGCAAGATCCGCATCGGACGCGGCCACCGGCCAGCTCCCCGGCGTCTGCCGTCTCTTAACAAGCTGCGATGAATGCGAGAGCCCCGCGCAGTCATAAGCAGAGCGATCAACGAGCCGGGAGGATCATGTGAGCGTCGAACGTGTCACACGGAGGATCCAGGCGCCGCGCGCGGCGATCTACCGCGCGTTGCTAGATACGCGGGCGATCGAAGTGTGGCGCGTACCCGACGGCATGCGCTGCGTAGTGCACGAGTTCGCTCCGCACGAGGGCGGCTGCTTCCGAGTGTCGCTGAGGTACGACGATGCGGCAGTCGCGGGCAAGAGCAGCGGACAGACCGATACCTATCACGGCCGCTTCGCCCGTCTCATCTCCGACGAGCAGATCGTCGAGGTTCTCGAGTTCGAGACCGAGGATCCGCGACTGCAGGGCGAGATGACCGTGACCACAACCCTCACCGACGCGGACGACGCGATTGACGTGACGATCGCCCACGAGAACCTGCCCCCCGGCGTGTTGGCTGCCGATAACCGGCTCGGAACCGAGATGGCGCTCGGCAAGCTTGCAGCTCTCGTCGAAAGCGGGGTTACCGATACGTCCCGAACATCCGCGCACGACAGCAAGCGTTGATCGGACTCTCCGAGCCTGCCTGAGGTCACGACGACACTGCTAGTCCGTCTCCAACGGACACCCTGCGCGCTGCCGCGCTCGGTCGGATCCAGAGGGCCGGTCAGGCTACCGCGGCGAAAGCTCGCTGACAGACGAAAGCAGGGCGCGAGCGATCGCCCAGGCTTTCCCTCCTCCTCGCCAGGCGGGGGTGCGATCGCCCGCGACGGGTGCCTTGCCGCGTAGCCAGAGCAACTGATGGTTGCGGAGACGATCGGCGGGTCCTGTCACCGCCCAGAGGAGGGCACGATGGAATCTGTCTTGTACGACGCGGCTGGTCATCGCCGCTCGCCGGCCACGATGCCGGGCTATCGCGAGGGCCGTCCGCCGCGCAACAAGGGCATGCGCTATCCCGCGGACCCGCCGCCGGTCGAGGAGATCGTCGCTGTCATGCGCGCAGCCGGGGATGGGCCAGACGGTGCCCGGCTGCGGGCGCTGATCGTGCTCCTGTGGCGTGCCGGCCTGCGGATTGGCGAGGCGCTTGACCTCGCCGAGACCGACCTCGACCGCGCCCGCGGAGCAATTCTCGTTCGGCGCGGAAAGGGTGGTCGCCGTCGCGAGGTCGGCATGGATCGCTGGGGCTGGGCTCAGCTCGAGCCGTGGCTTAAGTTCCGCACGGACCTTCGCGCTGGAGCCTTGCTGTGTGTAATCCACGGCGCGACTGCCGGGCGGCACTGGGAGCAGTCCGCCGCTCGCAAGCAACTCCACCGCGCGGCAACCGTCGCCGGCGTCCGCCGTAGATTCGCGCCGCACCAGCTGCGCCACGCCCACGCCGTTGAAATGGCTCACGAGGGCGTCCCGCTGGTCGTCATCCAGCGGCAACTTGGGCACGCCCACCTCGGGATCACATCGATCTATCT
>JBKPDA010000125.1:0-5304 GCA_046727635.1 Actinomycetota bacterium
CAGCTCCTCCACGCTCGAGCGCGAGCGGTGGACGTACTGCTGCTGGGTGACCCACGACATGCCGAGCGGCAGGAAGAAGATGAGGAACACGGAGGCGCCCAGCGAGTGCTCGCCGATCACGAACAGCCCCGCCGCCACGCCTGCGGCGACGTTGTGGGGCCACAGCCAGGCCATGCGCTCGAGCCAGGCGGCCAGCGGCGCGATCCCCTCGTGCAGCCGCCACACCACCGCGATCAGGACCGAGTTCACCGCGTAGTAGGCGAGACCGGCGAGCGCCGATGCGGCCAGCAGGCCCGCGCCGTGCGACGCCGGCAGGGCGGCAAAGACCCCGGCGGCCGCCACGCCCGACAGCGACAGCAGGCCGAAGTCGACCATCCGCTTGAGCGCCGGGCAGTCGCGCCTCGTCACCGCGGTGACGGCCTCGCCGCAGATCGGCCCGAGCGGGCCGAAGAGGCATGCGAGCGCGATGGCCGGCACGGTGGCGGGCGACGTCTTAGCGCGCTCGAAGAGGTTGATGCGCACCCGGTCGAGGGCGACGACAAGGAGGATCAGCAGCCCGAACAGCACTGGAGAGTCGGTGACGCGATCGCCGTCCGAGAGCGCAGCCGCAGCCCCCGTGGCGAGCACGAGTCCCGCCGCGTAACGCGGGATGAGGTCGCGCCGGGCCGCTGCTGGGACCTGTGCGCTGGCGATTGGGCTGGACACGGCGGCTTGGAAGAGATGGCTGGCGCGTTCGCGCTTCGCCCGGCTTACTCGTCAGGTGCGGGGCTTTTCTTGAGACATCTAGCTCATGTGCGCCATCGCTAGACTCAATCTCATGAAGCAGGGAATCCATCCTGAGTACGTAGAGGCCCACGTCACCTGCACGTGTGGCAACGAATTCACCACGCGCTCGACCAAGCCTGAGCTGCACGTCGAGATCTGCTCGAACTGCCATCCGTTCTACACGGGACGTCAGAAGCTCGTGGACACCGGCGGTCGCGTTGAGCGTTTCCGACGCCGCGCCGCCAAGCGCCGCTCCTAAAGCGCCGAAACTAACGGCTTGCAGGACTGTTTCCTGTAAGCCATGCGCCGGTTAGGGATTTGCATCACGGCGCTGTCGCTCCTCGCGGCGTGTACATCGGGAGCGTCCGCAAGCGCAGCCACCACCACCACACCGACTTCGATGGTGGTGGTCGCGGCGTGCCATCCGTCGGATGACGTGAGTCAGCGCTTCGCCACCTTCGCCGGGCAGATGCAGGCCGTCAAGGGGACCGCGCGGATGGCTATGCACTTCACGCTGCTCGAGCGGCTGAACGCCCCGGACTTCACGGCCGTAGGGCTCACCGAGCTGCGCCCGTGGCGGCGCTCCAAGAAGGGCGCGTCGAGCTTCATCTACACGCAGCGGGTGACCGCGCTCCGCGACGGCGGTACCTACCGGATGCGGGTGCAGTTCCGCTGGTACGGCAGCGACGGCAAGGTCATGAAGACGAAGACCATGCGCTCGGGCGCCTGCCATCAACCGGCGCCGCTGCCGAACCTTCAGATCAGCTCGATCACCGGCTCGCCGGGAGCGCTGCAGGGCACCGAGGCCTACGTGATCACGGTCGCGAACACCGGGAGCGGCGACGCCGGCGCCGTGACTGTCGCGCTCAAGGTCGACGGCGGCGCGGCGACGACCGGGCAGATCCCCGTGGTCGCCGCGGGCAAGACCGCCACGTTGGAGCTAAGCGGTCCGACGTGCACGAGCGTCGTGCGCGCGATCGCGGATCCGCGCGACGCGATCGACGAGACGAACGAGAAGGACAACTCGTTGCTCACTGTCTGCCCGAGCGCCTAGTTCGTAGTGCCTGGTGCCTGGATCCTGGTGCCTGGAACTGCGGACAAAGCTCCAGGCACTAGGAACCAGGCACTAGGCATCCGTTCAGGCGGAGCCTGAACGCGCCGATAGCATGGACGCATGAGCCAGCCGGCCTTAAGCGCCACCGCGGCGCCTCGGGAGCTAGAGCCGCTGCGCGCCGTCAGGGACGCGCCGGTGGGCGGCCAGGCCGTGCTCGAGGGCGTGATGATGCGCGGCATCTCCACCTGGGCGGTGGCCGTGCGCAAGCCAGACGGGGAGATCGACGTCACGTCGCACCCGTTCGTCTCGGTGCTCAAGCGTCATCGCTTCTATCGCCTGCCGCTTGTGCGTGGCGTGGTCGCCCTGGTCGAGTCGCTGAAGATCGGCCTGCAGGCGCTGGGCATCTCCACGAACGCGCAGCTCGAGGAGGAGGACCAGCAGGTGTCGGGCGGCGCCTGGGCCGGGACGGTGGCCTTTTCGCTCGCGCTGGCTGTCGGCATCTTCTTCATCCTCCCGGTGGGGATCACCAACATCTTTCGCCACTCGATTCCGAACGGGATCGAGTTCGTGCTCATCGAGAAGGCCATCCGCATCACGATCTTCGTGGGCTACCTATGGGCGATCTCTCGGATCGCGGACCTGCAGCGCGTGTTCGAGTACCACGGGGCGGAGCACAAGACCATCTCCTGCTACGAGGCCGGCCTGCCCCTCACGCCCGAGAACGCTCAGCGCTTCTCCCGCCTCCACCCGCGCTGCGGCACCAGCTTCCTGCTGATCGTGATGGTCGTGGCGCTGTTCGTATTCGCGCCGCTCGGGAAGCCCGCCTGGTACTGGCTCTTCATCTCGCGCGTGGTCGGCATCCCGATCGTCGCCGGCATCGCGTTCGAGATCATCAAGCTGTTCGGCAAGAACCGCTCCAAGCGCTGGGCGCGCGCACTGATGTGGCCCGGCATGCAGCTGCAGAAGCTCACCACCCGCCCGCCGAACCTCGAGCAGCTGGCCGTGGCCATCGCCGCGCTCGAGGTCGTGCTCTCCGTGGAGAACCCCGAGGAGGCGTCGGACGAGGACCGGGTGGGCATGGAAGTAGTGGCCTAGCCCGCAAGGGCTAACCTCGTCACCCGAGATGATCGAGAAGCTCGTCGACCAGATCGAGAGCCGCTTTGGCGAGCTCTCGGAGCAGATGTCGGACCCCGCAGTGATCGCCGATCGCGAGCGCTACGCGGAGGTTGGTCGCGCCTACCGCCAGCTCGAGCATGCCCATGAGCTGGCGCGCGAGTACCGCCAGGCAGCGGACGACGCGGCGGGCGCACGCGAGCTGCTGTCCGAGGACGGGGACGACCCCGAGCTGCGCGAGCTGCTCGAGACGTCCGAGGCGAGGCTCGCGGAGCTCGACGAGGAGATCCGCCTCGCGATGGTGGAGCGCGACCCCAATGACGAGAAGAACGTAATCGTCGAGATCCGCGCCGGCACCGGTGGGGAGGAGGCCGGGCTGTTCGCCGGCGACCTCTACCGGATGCTCACCCGCTACGCCGAGCGCCGTGGCTTCAAGACCGAGCCGCTGTCGGTCGCCGACGGGGCATACACGTTCGAGGTGAAGGGCGACGGGGCTTACAGCGTGTTCAAGTACGAGGGCGGGACGCACCGCGTGCAGCGAGTGCCGGAGACCGAGTCGCAGGGGCGGATCCACACCTCCACCGCCACGGTCGCCGTGCTGCCGGAGGCCGAGGAGGTGGACGTGCAGATCAACCCGAACGACCTGCAGGTGGACGTCTACCGCTCGTCCGGGCCCGGGGGTCAGTCCGTCAACACCACCGACTCGGCCGTGCGCATCACACACAAGCCCACCGGTCTTGTCGTGTCGATGCAGGACGAGAAGTCGCAGCTGCAGAATCGCGAGAAGGCGATGCGCGTGTTGCGCGCGCGGCTGTACGAGCAGGAGCTCGCGCGCCAGCAGGCCGAGCTGTCGGCGGAGCGGCGCTCCCAGGTGGGCACCGGCGAGCGGGCCGAGAAGATCCGCACCTACAACTTCCCCCAGGACCGCGTTACCGACCACCGCGTGGGCCTCACGAAGAACAACATCCCCGCGATCCTGGCCGGCGACCTCGACGACTTCACGGCCGCCCTCGAGGCCGACGAGAAGCGACGCAAGCTGGAGGGCTGATGCCGTCGGCAGCGCCGGTGTCGAGCGTGCGCGACGCGCTCGCCGCGGCGGAGGACTCGCTCCGCGCCGCCGGTTGCGACACGCCGCGGCTGGACGCCGAGCTGCTGCTCGCTCACGCGCTGGGCGCCTCGCGCGCTGAGCTGATCACCCGTGACGGTGTTCCGCCCGCCGCGGCTCGACGGGCTATGGAGCTCGTCCGGCGGCGCGTGGCCCGCGAGCCGGTGGCCTACATCCTGGGCTCCAAGGGGTTCCGGTACATCGACCTGCAGGTTGACGCGCGGGTCCTGATCCCGCGGCCGGAGACTGAGCTGCTCGTCGAGGTCGCGCTCGAGCTTCCACGCGCGGCGCGGGTGCACGACGTGGGCACGGGCTCGGGGGCCGTTGCGCTTGCGTTGAAGCACGAGCGCCCGGACCTGATCGTGAGCGCCTCCGACGCGTCATCCGGCGCGGTGGACGTCGCGTTGACGAACGCTTCTGCCCTCGGGCTCGACGTGCCGGTGACGGTGGCACGCGGGCTTCCTCAGGGCTCGTTCGATCTCGTCCTTGCGAACCTGCCCTACGTGCGCGAGGACGAGTGGCGCGCCCTACAGCCCGAGATCGTCCGCTACGAGCCGCGCGAGGCGCTCGTGTCGGGCGCCGACGGCCTCGACGCGATCCGCGCCCTCGTAGCCGAGGCTCCGCCTGGCCTCCGGCTTGCATTGGAGCACGCGCCGGATCAGGCCGAGGCGGTGCGGGCGCTGCTCGGCCCGGCGAGCACCTTGCGGGACCTTGCGGGGCGCGAGCGGGTCACGGTCGGCACGGCGCAGTGAACGCGGCCGCGTTCGAGGAGTGCGTCTCGCGCGGCGGGGTGGCGCTGTTCCCCGCCGACACGGTCTACGGCCTGGCGACCGGCGCCGAGTCGGCCGCAGGCGTGCGGCGCCTGTACGAGATCAAGGGCAGGCCGCCGCAGCAGCCCGCGGCGGTGATGTTCTTCCGCCTCGAGAAAGCCCTCGCAGCTCTGCCGGAGCTCGGCGAGCGCACGCGTGCGGCGCTCGAGCGCCTGCTGCCTGGTCCGGTCACCCTGCTCGTGCCCAACCCTGAGCGCCGCTTCCCGCTCGCCTGCGGGCCATCGCCGGAACGCCTCGGGCTCCGAGTGCCGGCCGTCGAGGCGCTCGCCGCGGTGCGCGTGCCGGTGCTGCAGTCGAGCGCGAACCCAAGCGGCGGTCCTGACGCGCGCCGCCTGTCGGACGTCGATCCCGGCATCCGCGAGGCGGTCGACCTCGAGCTCGACGGGGGCGAACTGCCCGGCACGCCGTCCACGGTGGTGGACCTCACGCGCTTCGAG
>JBKPDA010000126.1:0-6844 GCA_046727635.1 Actinomycetota bacterium
CCACCTCGCGGCGCACCACCTCGGCGCCCGCCTGCGCCGCCTGTGACGCGAGCCCCATCGTGTTCGAGTCGCGAATCTGACCGGGGCCGAGCGGCACGCCAGGGCCCACCAGCTCGTCCCCCGTCACGAGCACGGCCACGCGCGGCCGGCGACCGCACAGCAGCCGGTCGCGCCCCACGGATGCGGCCACCGCCAGCTCGGCCGGGCCGAGGGTGGTGCTCGCCCGCAGCACCAGCTCGCCTGCGCGCATGTCCTCTCCCGCGTGTCGCACGTGATTGCCGGCCGGCGTGTCCGGCACGGCCACGCGGCCGTCGCGCACCTGCACCCGCTCCACCGGCACCACGGCATCGGCGCCCGCCGGGATCTGCGCGCCCGTGGAGATCGCGATCGCCTCGCCGCTGGCCAGCGTCCGCCCGGCGGGATGTCCCGCGCGCGACTCGCCCACCACCGCAAGCTCGGCCGCCGGCCCCGCCACCACGGCGTAGCCGTCCATCGCCGATGAGTCGAAGGGCGGCAGGTCCTCGAGGCTGGCCACGTCCTCCGCGAGCACGCGCCCGAGCGCGAGGCTCAACTCCACGTCCTCGCTCTCCAGGGGAGTCACGGCAGCGAGCACGCGCTCGCGAGCTGTCGCGATGTCGATCAGCGCGTCGGTCACGCGCCGAATCTTGGCAATACCTAGGAGAACTCGGGATACAGAGGCGTGACTGACCCCTCGGCGGCCGTGGGCTCGAAGCGCGGCCGCGCGGGCTCGGGCTCCGAAAGCCGCCGCAGCTCCTCTTGGGCCGCCCCCATCAGCGCGTCCGGGGAGCTGCCCTCCTGCGGGCTCGAGGCGCAGCCGGCGGTCGGCAACCGGCCGTGACAGCCGGTCGCGCTCCAGGCGAGCGCGCGGAGGCGGTCCACCGCCGCTTCAGCCTCGGAGGGCTTCAGACCCGGGAGGATCACGGCGGCGATACCGTCCCCCGCATCGACTACTCGCGTCCCCTCCTCAGCAGCTTCTGACAGCGCCTCCAGCCACCCGGTCGTGTCCCCGCTCGGCGCGGAGAGCAGCGCCAGCGTGAACGGCACGCCGATCGACTCCTGGCGCTCGAGCGCCGCGGACAGCTCGTCGTACACCTGCTGCACGCCGTCGGCGGGGCCGGACTGCAGCTCGTGCACCGCCGCGTCGAACAGCTCCTCGAGCTCGCGCAGGCGGGCGCTTAGCGGGCGCTCAGCAAGGTCGCCTACGCTGGCGCGTTCCACCTCCATGCCAAGCCATCGCCGCAGCACCGCGTCGCGCCGCCGCGCAAGCGCCGAGCCGGGATCCGACCCGCCCGCGGATCGCGGGTTTTGGGTTAGGCTGGACATGTCCAGAGCCGCCTTTCGCGGCTGTTGGCCTCAATCCTTCAGATGGACCCGGGTATGTAAGACCGTACGCATTGACGGTCGACAGTGCCCGTTCAGTGCTTGCGGGAGCGCAGAGGGTCGGGTTAGCATCGAGCAACGAGGCCTATTCAAGGACGATTGAGTGCCCGACCCACCGGTTCGCCGTCTACATGCAGTGCTCGACGCACCTCTCACGCGACTCGAGGAGTCACGCGATGAGCTGGCCAAGGCATGGCTCTTGCGGGTGCTCGAGCGTGCGCCGCTAAGCGACATCGAGCGCATCCCCACGGAGCGCATAGTCCGCGAGCTGCCGGACCTGATCACCGACATCGTGCGAGCCGTAGGCCGCAGCTCGGTGGCGGGCTCGGCCGCGGAGCTGCTGACCGCCGACGCCGAGGAACGCGCGAGCCGCTTGGCCAGCCTCTCCGGCCGCGACGCGCACGCCCCGGCGGACCTAGCGCGCGACATCGCCGCCCTGCACTCCGTGATGATCGCCGCGCTCGGCCGCGAGCTGGGCGGCGAGGAGGCGCGCGTCCTCGTGGACGCCGCCGAGCGCTTCGCCACCGTCTTCGGCGCGATCCAGGCTGCCGCTGCCGAGGAGCTGGTGCGCGAGCGCTCGCGCGAGCTCGAGTGGCTCGCGAACACGGACGCCCTCACCGGGCTCTACAACCTGCGCTATCTGCAGCAGCACATCAGGCACCTGGTGGGCATCCAGCAGCGCTACGGCCACGCCTTTGCCGTGCTCGTGCTGGACATCAACGGCCTCAAGCGGATCAACGACGCCCACGGCCACGCCGCCGGCGACCGCATGCTGATGGGCGTGGCCGCCGCCGTCCGCGCCACCGTGCGAACGATCGACACGCCGGTCCGAATGGGCGGGGACGAGTTCTGCGTGCTCGCCCCCCACCAGACGGCGTCGGGCGGCAAGATCCTCGCCTACCGCGTTGGCGCGGCGGTGGAGCAGATCGAGACGCCCGACAAGTCGAAGGTCGGCGTCTCCATCGGCGTGGCCGCCTGCCCGCAGCACGGCAGCGACCCCGAGCTTCTGCTCGAGATGGCGGACGCAGCCATGTACAGAGCTAAGGCTTCAGGCGAGCGAGTCGAAGTCGCCGTCGTCGAGGCGGGGCCGGCCGCTGAAGAGGATCCGCGGGAGAAGCGGAATTCGTAGTGACTAGTGACTAGTGATTAGTGACTAGTCACCAGTCACTAGTCACTCGATAAGCCCGGACCGTATGCCGATCGCTACCGCTTGCGTGCGGGTCCCGGCTCCGAGCTTCGACAAGATCCTTTTTGTGTGCGTGCGCACCGTTTCCGTCGACAGCCCCAGCTGACGGGCAACTTCTTCCGTATGCATCCCATCGGCCAGCATCTGCAGGATCTCGCGCTGGCGCGCGGTGAGCGTGCGCTCGCCCTCCTCGAGCAGCAGCGAGGACGACAAGGCCGGGTCCACGTAGAACTCGCCGTTGTGCGCGGCCTGGATCGCGCGGATCAGATCCTCGGGCGGCGAGTCCTTCCGCACGTACCCCTTCACGCCCGCCTTGAGCGCCTCGGAGAGCATGCGCGGGCCGCCGTCGGCTGTGAACACAACGATGGGCGACTGGAGCTTGTCCTGCAGCTGCGTGACCGCGTTCTGCACGTCGCCGCCCACACGTCGCAGGTCGATCACCACCACGTCGGGCGCGTCGCCGCCGGACTCCTCGAGTGCAGCCTCGGGCGTAGCCGCGGTGGAGACCTCCACCCCGTCCAACTCCCGCTCGAGCAGCGCCCTGATCCCCTGCCGCACGACCGGGTGGTCATCGACCACCAGGCAACGCATAGTGCTCACCCCGGCGCTAGGCATCGACTCAGAACTCTACTCCGAATCGGGGACCAGGTCATAGCGCTGGGGCAGTAATCGGAGACAAGATTGGGGCGACCCCAATTCGGCTGGTAACTGTCATCCCGAGCTTCTTGGCGGTGGCCGAAGTGAGGTCCCATTGGACGCCTCTTGCGTACGGCCCGCGGTCGATGACGGACACCACCACCGCCTTGCCGGCGTAGCGGATCGCTACCTCGGTGCCGCACGCCAGATTCCTGTTCGCCACTCCGGTGGTGGCCCGGTTCAGGCGCTTCCCGCACGCGGTGCGCTTGCCGTAGAAGCCCGGTCCGTACCAGCTGGCCCGCGCGCGCTTGTAGACGTTGACCACCCGCGAGGCAGAAGCGGTTGTGGTGTCCGACGCCTGCGCTCCGTTCAGCGCGGCGCGGAGCTGGTACTGCCCGGCGCTCTCGGGCTGCCAGCTGGTGGCGAACTTGCCGCTGCCGTCGGCGCTGGCGGTGGCGATCGACACCCAGGAGCCGGACACGTCGCGGCTCTGGATGTCGACGGTGCGGTTGGCGGCGTCGGCCGCCACGCCGGTGATCTGCAGTAGGCCGCCGACGAACACCGAGTCGCTCGAGATCAGCTGGAAGTTCGGGTCCACCGTGCCGGTACCGCCGGGCGTGGGCGCGGGGGTGCCCCCAGTGTCCGCGACGCCCGCCGCGGGCAGCATGAGGCCTGCACCGAATAGCGCAACCACAGCCCCTCGTGTGGCGATCCCGAGATTCATCAGTGTGTGGGTGCCGGCGGGGTGAGCTGTCGGGCTCGCGCCAATCGGCGCTAGGGTCGCGGCGGTGCGTCCCATTCGCCCCGTGCCGGACCTGACGATCCGGCAAGTGGTTCCCCCACTCACCCGGACTGCCCCGGGCGATTAGGCGCGGCCACTATACAAGGGTTGGTGGAAGCCTGACGCGGCCGTCACGGCCCCTTGCGCTTCCGAATGCTCAGCTCACCGGTGTCCCGGATCTCGAATCGCAGCGCGTTGATCACGGCGCCCCCGAGCATGATGATCGCAATCGCGTAGAACCAGATCAGCACGATCACGACGAAGATCAGCGATGTGCCCAGGCGAGCGATCGTCGAGATGTGGGTGAGGTAGAGCGGGAATGTCACGTCCACCGCGCCGATGGCCGCGGTAGCTGCCAACGCGCCAGGCCACAGCGCGCTCCAGGGCACCAGCCGGTTGGGCACGGTCCAGAAGATCACGCAAAGGATCGCGAACAGGATCATCATGCCCGCGACGAAGCTCGCGACATAGACGACGTCTTGCACGTGCTTCAGGCCGAACGGCAGGTTCTTGGCCCCGCCCACGAGGATGCTCTGCAGCGCGGGCAGCGTGACCGTCGCCGCCATGAACAGCAGCACGACCACCAGCATCGCGACCGCGAAGCGCTTCTGCTCCACCCAGGTGCGGCACTTCACGTGGTAGATGCGGCAGAACGCCGTGTCGAGGGCGCCCCAGAACGAGGAGCCGATCCAGATGCTGGAGACGAGCGCGCCGATGCCGAGTCCCGTCGACGAGTGCCGCACGCGTGCGAGCAGATCCGCGAGCGTGCTCTCGTCGGTGCTCGGGAACAGATGCCTCAGGTCCTTGAGGACGCTGTTCTCGAGCTCCTGGCTGCCCAGCACCTTGCCCGCGATGAACAGCGCGAGCAGCGCCAGCGGGAAGACCGACAGCAGCAGGTTGTAGGCCACCATCGCCGAGAGGCCGGTGATGTTGTCCTTGTAGGCCTTCCAGTAGAAGTCCCGGACGGCCAGCCTCACACGCCGCCTAGGCTCGGCGCTCGCGTGGCTTCGGCCCCAGGCGGTGGCCACCGCTCACGGGCGGGGGAGTCGACGTAGTACCCCGCCGGCCACCTTGGCCACGACCTTGATGCTCGTCTCGGCCACGTCGCCTACCAGGTGCACGGCGCGCTCGATCGAGTCGCCGCCGGTCGCGGCGGGCTTCGGCGGGGCTGGCTTCGGTGGCGGTGGCCCGGCCTTGGGAGGCGGCGGCGCGGCCTTGCTCGCCTTGACGGCGCGCGGCTTCGCGGCCGCCGGCTTGGCCTTTGCCGGCGTGCGCTTCTGAGGCGACGCTCCGCCCGCGCGCTTCTCGCTTCGGACACCTGGTCGCGAGCGCGGAAGGTTGCCCAGGATGCCGTCGGGATTCTCGTTCACTGGACTCTCGGCAGTCGATCTCCCACCGACCGGAGACTCGCACGATACAGTTGGCAGCGGCCGCGCCGGCACGAACGCCGGGGCCGCCGAACACGAGTCAGCGAGAGCAACCGGACGCTGGCGTACGGGTTATTGGCTTGGACCCCGCCGTTTGGGGGTAAAAACGCTTGGGCAGTGCGCCTGAACGGGTTCGCGCGTTGACTCTTCAGAAAATGAAGTTCTAGACTTCGGACGGATGCTTGAATGGCATCGTACGCGCGCGATGGCCGTTCACCAAACGAAAGAAACGGGATGTCAGTAGCCGAGCTTCAGGAACTCGAGGAGGTCAAGCTCCTCCTTACGAAGGGCCAGCAGACTGGGGTTCTGACGTACGGCGAGGTCGCCAACGCGCTCGCCGAAGTGGATCTGGACGAGAGCGACATCGAGGACCTCCACGGTTTCCTGGAGCGGTCCGAGATCGAGCTCGTCGACGAGGTCGATCCTGCGCTTGCCGCACCCGCGGAAGAAGCCGCGCTCGAACGTACGAGCCGCCGGCGCAAGGTAAAGGCGCAGCTCGACCTCCGGCCGGACATGACCACGGACTCCCTCCAGCTGTTCCTCAAGGACATCGGCAAGGTCAGGCTCCTCACCGCACAGGAAGAGGTCGACCTCGCCAAGCGCATCGAACGTGGTGATCTGGACGCCAAGCAGAAGATGGTCGAGTCGAACCTCCGACTCGTGGTGTCGATCGCCAAGAACTACCGCAACCAGGGGCTGCCGTTCCTCGACCTGATCCAGGAGGGAACGCTCGGCCTCGTGCGTGCTGCCGAGAAGTTCGATTACCGCAAGGGCTTCAAGTTCTCGACCTACGCCACCTGGTGGATCCGCCAGGCGATCGCTCGTGCGCTCGCCGACAAGGCGCGCACGATCCGCATCCCGGTGCACGTGGTCGAGAAGCTGAACAAGATCGGCCGCGCCGAGCGCAAGCTGGTCACCGAGCTGGGTCGCGAGCCCACGCCGGAGGAGATCGCCGAGGTCACCGGCATCGAGCCCGACGAGGTCGACTCGATCAAGCGCTCGGCGCAGGCACCGGTGTCGCTCGAGAAGCCGGTCGGCGACGAGGAGGAGTCCGAGTTCGGTCAGTTCATCGCTGACGAGCGTGCGGAGTCTCCCTACGAGCGGGCGGCGGAGATCCTCACCAAGGAGGCGCTGCGCGAGGCGCTCGAGAACCTCTCCTACCGGGAGCGGCGCGTGCTGGAGCTGCGCTACGGGCTCGGCGGGGAGCACCCGCGGACGCTCGACGAGGTTGGACGCACGTTCAACGTCACGCGCGAGCGCATCCGGCAGATCGAGAACCAGTCGCTCAAGAAGCTCCAGTCGCTGGCCGAGGCGCAGAAGCTGCGCGACGTCGCCTGACCAGCCAACCTCGGCGCCGACGCGGCGTTCCAACCCGCAGACACCAGATTTGGAGGTATCTCGCATGTCCAGGAC
>JBKPDA010000127.1:0-5108 GCA_046727635.1 Actinomycetota bacterium
CACTGGGACCTCAAGTAGCCGCCAGTTGCCTAGGATCGTGCGCGGACGGCCCGCGCAGGGCCGTCTAACTATGAATGCCGACCCTCACCCCATCGAGCCTGCGGACTCGCTGGGCGTCGTAGCGGACGCCATGGCGCGCGCCGACGAGACGCTGGAGCTGGCCGCCCGGCACCTCGACACCTCGCTTGTCGACGTGCTGCGGATCCTCGGCTTCGACAAGGAATACGTGTCGGCTCAGGGCTCCTACCTCTACGACGCCGCCGGCCGCGCACACCTCGACTTCCACACCGGTGAGGGCTTCGCCAGCCTCGGCCACAACCACCCCGACGTGCGCGAGGTCCTGCAGGCCACGCTCGCCGCCGACCTCGTCGACGGCGTGCAGATCCACTACTCGGCGTTGGCGGGCATGCTCGCGGAGGCCCTGACCCAGCGGCTGCCGGACGGGCTCGACGCCGTGTTCTTCGCGAGCACCGGGGCGGAGGCCGTGGACTCGGCGATGAAGTTCGCGCGCGCGGCGACCGGCCGCCCGCGCCTCATCTCGTGCGACAGCAGCTTCCACGGGGTCACTCTCGGCCCGCTGTCGATGGTGGGCGATGATTTCTTCAGGGAAGGGTTCGGTCCGCTGCTGCCCGGCTGCGAGCGCGTTCCGTTCGGCGACCTTGCGCGTCTGGAGGCGGAGCTCCGCAAGAAGGACGTGGCCGCCTTCATCGCCGAGCCGATCCAGGGCCGCATGGTCACGCTTCCGCCCGAGGGCTACCTGCAGGCGGCGCAGGAGCTGTGCCGACGGTATGGCACGCTCTTCGTGCTCGACGAGGTGCAGACAGGGCTCGGGCGCACGGGCAAGTGGTTCGCGCTCGAGCACTGGGACCTGGACCCGGATTTCGTGCTGATCGGGAAGGCGCTCAGCGGCGGCTACATGCCGGTGGCCGCGATGGCCACGAGGCGCAAGCTCTACCAGAAGGCCGTCGGAACGCTCGAGCGCAGCTACGTGCACCAGTCGACCTACGGGCGCAACCGCCTGTCCATGGCCGCCGGCCTGGCCGCGCTGCGGATCATCGAGCGCGATGGCCTGGTGGAGCACGCCGCGGACATGGGCCGCGTGCTGCGCGCCGGGCTTGCCGACCTGCAGCGGCGCTACGAGATGGTCAAGGAGATCCGCGGCAGCGGACTCATGATCGGGATCGAGCTGGGCGCGCCGAGCAGCAAGGTCGCCAAGCTGAACTGGCGCCTGATCCACATGGCGAGCGGAGGCCTCTTCCCGCAGCTGATCGTGATCCCCCTGCACCGCGACCACGGCGTGATCACCATGGCTGCCGGCAAGAACGACGTGATCAAGCTGCTGCCGCCGCTGACGCTCTCGGAGGCCGAGGCGCAGAGCTTTCTCGGCGCGCTCGACGCAGTGCTCGCCGACGTTCACGGCGCCGCCAGCAAGAACTGGGGTGTTGTGCGCGACATTGCCGTCGCGACGCTGCGAGGCCGCGGCGCGCACGACGCTTCGGCCGCCGACAGAGTCGCCTTCCGCGGCAAGCGCATCGATCCTGAGCGCGATCACGCGTGCCTGGTCACGGGAGCGACCGGGTTCATCGGCGGACACCTCGCGCAGCGGCTTGTGCAGGAGGGCTACCAGGTGCGCTGCCTCGCGCGGGCGAGCAGCGACACCTCGCTGCTCGACAAGCTCGACGTGGAGATCGCCGTCGGCGACCTCACGAGCGCGCGCTCGCTGGCTCAGGCCGCACAGGGTTGCCGCTACGTGTTCCATTGCGGCGCGCTCGTGTCCGACTGGGCCACCGCGAAGGAGATCGAGCACATCAACGTGGCGGGCACCCGGAACCTGCTCGAAGCGTCCGTCGACGCATCGGTCGAGCGCTTCGTCCACTTCAGCACCACGGACGTGTACGGCTATCCGGGCGGCGCCGCGATCGACGAGACCTACGCCGCGACGCGCTTTCGGAACTGGTACGCGCAGACGAAACTGGCCGCCGAGGCCGAGGTGCGTCGCGTGGAGAAGGCGCACGATCTGGACGCGGTGATCCTGCGCCCGTCGACGGTCTACGGACCTCGCTCGACGGACGTGGTCGGCGAGATCGCACGGGCCATGCGTGGCGGCAACATGCTCTTGGTGGACCGTGGCCGCGCGGTCGCCGGCCTGGTCTACATCGACAACCTCATCGACGCCGCCGTGCTCGCGCTGCGCCACGAGGCCGCGCCCGGCCACGCGTTCAACGCCAGCGACGGCCTTGGCATCACCTGGAAGGAGTTCACCGACGGTCTGGCCGAAGGGCTCGGCTGCTCACAGGTCAGGTGGAGCCTGCCGTACTGGATGGCGCACGGCATCGGCTTCTCGCTCGAGCACGGGTACCGCGCCCTCCGCAAGGCCACGAAGTTGAGCACGCAGCCGCTGCTCTCGCGACAGGCTGTGCACGTGATGGGCAGGAACCAGGACTTCAGCAACCGCAAGGCGCGCGAGCTGCTGGGCTGGGAGCCGCGCGTGGACTACGCGGCAGGCCTCGAGGAGACCCTCGCCTGGCTCAAGGCCGAGCACGTCTAGTGCCCCTAGAACTCCACCTCCGAGGCCGATAGAACCTCGACGGTGCGCTCCGGATGCCGCAGGGTGGCCATGCGCGCGTTCACGTGTGCCGTGAGCGCCTCTCCCGTGAGCGCCGGATCGTCGGGCGACGGGACGGTGGTGTGTCCGTCGCGGACGAGCACGACGTCGAAGCCACGGACGAGCGCTGACAGCGCCGTGGTTTGCACGCACCAGTCGGAGTGGGCGCCGGTGACGACGAGGCGGCCCGCCCCGAGCGAGCGCAGCCGCTCTTCGAGCTCTGTGGCCCCGAAGCCGTCGCGGTAGGTCTTCTCGACCGTGAAGGCCCCGCCCGGTCGCTCCAGCCCTTCGGCGAGCTGCCATTCCCGGCTGCCCTTCACGAGCTCCTCGTCCTCGTGTTGGATGAAGATCACGGGCACGCCCTCCTCGTCCGCCTTGCGAGAGAGATCATTGATGCGGGCGACCACGCCGTCCGCGTCGGGGCAGCCGTCGAGCACCCCGTTCTGAACGTCGATGATCACCAACGCCGAGTCGGGCATGGCCGCAGGATGGCATGCGGGCAAGTAGTTGTGTACTCAACTACCTGCTATGCTCGAAGCATGGAACTTGGACTTGCCACCTTCGTTGACCTTTCCTCGGGCGTAAGCGCGGAGCAGCGCATGCGCCAGGTGCTGGAGGAGGCGGAGCTCGCCGACCAGCTCGGCCTCGACGTGTTCGCGATCGGCGAGCACCATCGCCCGGACTTCGTAGTCTCGTCTCCGGCCGTCGTCCTCGCAGCCATCGCCGCGCGCACCGAGCGCATCCGTCTCTCGAGCGCCGTCACGGTGCTCAGCTCGGACGATCCCGTTCGGGTGTTCCAGCAGTTCGCCGAGCTGGACCTGATCTCCGGCGGTCGTGCCGAGATCATGGCCGGGCGCGGCTCGTTCATCGAGTCGTTCCCGCTCTTCGGTTACGACCTGGATGACTACGACGAGCTGTTCGCGGAGAAGCTCGAGCTGCTGCTCGCGATCCGCGACAACCAGCACGTCACGTGGTCGGGTCGCCACCGCGCGCCGCTGAACGACGCCGGCGTGTGGCCGCGTCCGGTACAGGAGCAGCTGCCCATCTGGGTCGCCGTCGGTGGCACGCCCCAGTCGGTGGTCCGCGCCGGTGTGCTGGGCCTCCCGCTCACCCTCGCGATCATCGGCGGTCAGCCCGAGCGGTTCGCGCCGCTGGTGGAGCTCTACCGCCGAGCCTTCGAGGAAGGTGGGCACGACCCGGCCGCGGCGAGGATCGCGATCAACACCCACGCCTTCGTCGGCGAGACGAGCGCGCAGGCCGACGCCGCATTCGCCCAGTCTTATCTCGCGATGATGAATCGCATCGGCCGCGAGCGCGGCTGGCCGCCCTCCGGCCGGCCGGAGTACGAGGCGCTGCGCTCGCCGCGTGGCGCGCTGGCCGCGGGCTCCCCGGAGCAGGTGGCCGAGAAGATCCTCTTCGAGCACGAGCTGTTCGGTCACCAACGCTACATCGGGCAGATGAGCGTTGGCGCGGTGGCACACGCCGACGTGATGCGCTCGATCGAGCTGTTCGGAACGAAGGTCGCGCCGGTCGTTCGCGAGGAGATCGCGAAGCGGACCTCGGACGCCTCCTCGGAGTCGCGCGCGGCCTGAATTGGCGCCGAACCGGCGCCGATTCCGTCTGACGTATCGGATACTTAGGGCGAGAGCAGAGCGGTGCTTGCTGTGTTTGTCCTTCGCGCTGGGCGGGAAGGAGCACAGGCCAGCCAATTTGCATGGGAGACGCTGTGAGCACCAAGACCACCGAACATCAACACGTCCACGACCTGAGACACGGCCCCCGGATCGTGCATCTGCGCGACTGGGATCTCTTCGACGCGACCGGGGAGATCAAGGCCTTATGCGGAAAGGCAATCAAGGGGATCCCGTCGCACGGGCAGTCCTGCGTCGTCTGCAGGGAGCTCGGCGCGCACGGGCGATTCGCCACGCGCTGAGCGTTAGCGCCAGGGCGCTACGGCAATGGAATCAGGTCCGGCTCGACGAAGGCAGCACGAGCTTCGTCGCTGAACAGCAGCTCGTCGCTGTAGTGCGAGCTGAGCAGGTCACGCCGGAGCAGCTGCGGATAGCTCGCGAGGAACGTGTCGAATGGAATCGGCGCGCTGTCCGTGGCGTGATGTGCGACCACGCGTGCCCAGCCCACGGTGAGCGTGTCGTGGTACTTGCCCGGCAGGCCGAGGTCGCCGGCGAGCCCGCGTATGCGCCGGGCGCCGTCGACCGCGGCCTGCACGCCTCCGCGTCGCGCATACGCGAACGCCATCCGCAGGTGATCGCGGTGGGAGAAGTGGTGGAGCTGGTGTGCCTCGAACCTCGCGAGGAACTCGTCGTCTGTCATTTCGGTGTGGCGCCTGCGAAGCGCCTCGCTAACTGGTGCACCTGATCGATGAACTCGGGTGGCTCGAGCACCTCGAAGTCCACGCCGATGTTGGCAACGTAGACGGCCAGGCCCCCAAGCCAGTCGGACCCGGTCAGCAGCAGGCACGAGCGCTCGTCGATCGGCTCGAGCG
>JBKPDA010000128.1:0-10564 GCA_046727635.1 Actinomycetota bacterium
CGCTCGGCCCAAGCTGCGGCCCACCTCTAAGCACGGCCCTGTGCCCGCCCGCCACCTCGGCGGGCGGGCCACGGCCTTTCGTCAGCCGAGCGGCTTCGCGGCGGCGAACTTGCCTACCGCGCGTCCGCGCGGGTGGAGCGCTACCGCGAGCGCCGTGATCGCCAGGTGCAGGACGATCAAGACCGCCGCGATCGCCGCCAAGCCCGCATTCGACTCGTCGAGCTGATGAACGAGCTCGCGTACGTCGCCCGCCGCGAACACCAGCCCGAAGCCGGCGACGCACAGAAGCGCCAGCCGCGGCCAACGCCCAAGCCAGACGACGAGCGCGAGCACCAGCGAGGCCGCGATCGCGACTACCTCCAGCGCGACCGACTCGGTGTTTACACCGAGGATCTCCGCGCCAGCCTCGCCGTGAGTCTCCGGTGCGGTTTCGGTCGTCCCGGGCGGACGAGTCTCGCCGTTCGCCTCGGCGCCGGACTCGCCCGCCGCCTCACTGGTCGCGCCGCTTCCGCCAGACAGCTCGCCGGCGGTCGAGTGGTGCTCCGTGTGACGCTGGTTTCGTTCGATCGTCGAGCCGACCGCGAACAACAAGCCTGAGCCGACGAGCAGCAGCACAAGAGCCGCCCGCAGGCGCACGAAATGCGTCCTCATCTAGAACCTCCTTCGGGTTCGAGGACCGAAAATGTGCGTTCGCGTGCGCCCGCTCGGGGCGCACGAGGCCTAGAGCTGTGGCGGCCCCCGCTGCGGATAGCCCAGCGCTAGGGCCGGGATCCGCGGCAGATCACACGTCTTGCGAAGCGGCCATGAGAGTGGTGCCCGGCGCAGTCGCGGCCGCGGCCTCGCAAGGGCACGCGCGAGCCGCTCGACCACCCGCAGCAGCGCACGCGCAACGAGCAGCGCAAGCAGGCCGAACGGGATCTGCAGCGCCAGACCGACGAGGAAGCGCGGCTCCAGCGCGGCGTGAAACGGAAAGCTCTCGGCATGCAGAACGCGCTCAGCCAGCTCCTGCGAGGCGAAAGCGAGCGGCGGGAGCACGAAGAACAACCAGGGCGAGACCTCGCGCCTTGCGCGCCGCCGACCTCTCACGAGTAACCGCGCCAGCACTGCCATCAGCGCAAGCGCGACGAGGACGCCCATGAGTAGCACCAGATAGCTCGCGTCCCCGGTACTGGCACGCTCAGCCCCCTCCCCCGCGCCCTCAGCAGGTCGAGCCGCCACGAACAAATAGCTCAGGGAGTGCGCCGCCAACGACCCCGCCGCCATCAGGGGCAACGCAAGCAGCCACGGCAAGCGCCGGCGCATCAGTCCACTGTACGGTCTCGAGGCGGGCGGGGAACCACCTGGCGGTGGTCCGCCGCGGCCGCGGTCACTTGTGTTAGGGTTCCCTAACTCCGAGCCCATAACTCGGGATTGGTCACTACCGAGGCTTCGACTTTGTCATTCGGATCAACGGTCGCGCTGGGCGCGCTTGCCGGCTTCACCATCGTCCTGAGCCTGCCGTTCGGGCGACTCTCATCGCTCGGACCGCGCGGACGCGTCGCGCTGTCGATGTTCGCGGTCGGGGTGCTGGCCTTCCTGTTCGTCGACGTGCTCGAGCACGGCTTCGGAATCGTTGAAGACGCCGTCACTGGATTCAAGGACGGCAAGGAGAGCTTCGGCCGAGTCCTGGGCCTGGCGCTGCTCCTGGGCGGGGGCTTCGCGGCAGGCAGCGGCGGCCTCGCGTTCCTGGAGGCCCGCATCCGACCGCGCCGGCCAGTACCGCCGGTGGCCGGAGGCTCGACTGCCGCCTTGACCGTCGACGACGTCGCGCTCGTCGAGCGCACGGAGCTCGAGCAGCGCCGCTGGGCGCTGCGCACCGGCATGACGATTGCCGCTGCCATCGGCGTGCACAACTTCGCCGAGGGCCTGGCCATAGGGGTGTCCGCGCGCGCTGGCGAAATCGGCCTCGCGACGGTGCTGATCGTCGGCTTCGCGCTCCACAACGCCACCGAAGGCTTTGGGATCATCGGACCGCTCGGCCGCGTCAGGCCGACCTGGACCTGGCTGATCGCGGCCGGCATCGTGGGTGGCGCTCCGACCTTCCTCGGCTCGATGCTGGGCTACCACGTCACCTCGCAACCCCTGGAGCTCGCCTTCTACGCGGTCGCCGGCGGGGCGATCCTCTACGTGATCGGCGAGGTCTGGCAGGCGATGCGCCGCGTCGGGCACCGCGAGCTCGGGATGTGGCTGCTCGCGCTCGGGTTCTTCGCCGGCGTGGTCACAGACCTGGTCGTCGCCTACGGCGGCGGGTAACCGGCCATCGCTCAGTCCGCGAGCACGCTGGACATTCCTTTGAGTCCCACTTCCATCATCTGCCAGCCGAGACCGGCGTGGAATGGCTCGCCGGCGTGGAAGCGCATTGGGACGGTGGCGCCGAGCATCTTCTTGCCGAGGCGCCAGGTCGTGCCGGTGCCGACCTTGTAGTCGCCGTTGGCGTCGGGGCGGACGGTGACGGGCCGGGCCGGGTCGCCGGTGAGCTGGAGCGGAACCTGGGCGAACGTGGCCTTGTCGAACATCTCCATGATGCACATGGAGACGGGGTCGAACGGTTGCTCGAACGGGTGCGCGCCGGCGTCGGCGGCAATGTGCTCGGCGACCGTGTCTGCCTGGAGGAAGGCAAGGAACGCCTGCTTGACGGGGAAGTCGCCGGCGTCGCCGGGCGCGTAGATGTCCGAATGCCCCACGACCTGACGCGTCGTCATCTCGGTCTGGATGAAGCCGCGGTCGTCCGAGGGCAGTGCCTCGTAGCGCACGGCCGAGACGTAGGGCGGGAATGCGATGAGATGGTCGAACTCCCGTGTGTTGCCGTCGGCGTAGTGCGCCTCGCCGGGTGCAATCTCAGTGACGATCTCGGCGGTGTGCCCCTCGACGTGACGTTCGGAGAACTCGGCGGAGACGACGTCATGCAGGCGCGGGCCGAAGGCCTGGATGTAGGTCTGCTCGAACGTCGACCAGGTGATGTCGACCTTGTCGCGGACGCCCTCGCGGCGCAGCCAGGTCTCGAACATCATCACGATCTCGTAGAGCGGCCCGGCGCACTTGTTGTTCGGTGGGATCAGGAACAGCACGCGGCTGCGCGTGCCGTTCCGGGCGTCCTCGCGGACGCGCTCGAAGCGCTCGCGGACGCCGAGCATGCTCCGCGGCGTCCAGATCGTGGCCGAGTGCTCGGCGAGTCCGTGGATCTCCTCGGGGCGCATGCTTGCGCCGGTGGCGATGACGAGCTTGTCGTACGCGACGCTGCGTCCGTCGGAGAGCTGGACAGCGTGGGAGCCGGGATCGATCCCGGCGACGCTGCCCTGCACGAAGGCGACGTCGCGGCGGTGGAACGGCTTGGACAGGTCGACGACGAGGTCGTCGGGGTCGGCACCGAACGGGACGTAGATCGTGTTGGGGCGGAAGGTGAACGCCTCGCGCTCCGACACAAGCGTCAGATCGGCGCGGTCACGCATCCGCATCCGCAGCAGGAACGCGGTTTCCAGCCCGGCGAAGCCGGCGCCGAGGATCGTTATGCGGGTTTTGTCGCTCATGTCAGGAGCCTCCAGGGAAGCGTCGCGCCGCGCATCCGTGCTGAGGCCCGCGTAACGGCCGTAGATGTCCGCACTCAGGCATGTCCGAACCTGACGGCGGGAAGGATGCGATCCGCCCACCTCGGCAGGTACCAGGCCCAGCGCCCCATTAGGCGCAGCAGCACGGGGAGCAACAGCAGCCGAATCAGCGCGGCGTCCAGCAGCACCGCGATGCCAAGGATGATCCCCATTTCCTTGGGCGGCAGCGGGCCGGACAGCGCGAAGGTGAGGAACACGGCGACCATCACCGCGCCGGCGGCGAAGATGACGCGGCCGGAGTGCGCGACCCCGCCGATCATCGCCTCGCGTGGGTCGTGGCTGCGGTCCCAGTGCTCCTTCGCGCTCGAGAGCAGGAACACCGTGTAGTCCATGGAGATCGCGAAGATCATCGCGAAGAAGAAGGCCGGCCCCCAGGCGTCGAGGAATCCTTGCGGCTGGAAGCCGAGCAGCGAGTGCAGGGCGCCGTCCTGGAAGATCCACTTCGCAACGCCGAACGCCGCACCGGTGGCGAGCAGGTTCGTCACCACGCCGGCGGCCGCGATCAACGGCGCCTGGAGCGCGAACAGCAGCAGAAGGAAGCCGAGGCCGAGCACGACTCCGATCACGAGTGGCGCCTTGTCCTTCAGCGCGGCCTGCAGGTCATGGTTCTCCGCGACCGCCCCGCCGAGGAACGCGCCGGCCGGGAGCGCGACGCGCAACCGGTCGATCGTCCGCCCGACCGCGGGATTGGAGGGGTCCTGCTTCGGGATGGCGGTCACTAGCGCCAGGCCGCCGGCGGACTGCACGGGCAGGACCGAGGCGATCCCGGCGTCGTGCTGCACGAGCGTGGTGACAGCGCCGGTGTCGGCCGCGCGCGCGACGATCTGCAGAGGCCCGGTCGCCCCCGGCCCGAACGCGGCCTGTGCTTGGGCGTAGCCCACCCGCGAGGAGTCCGACGTCGGGACGACCTTGATCGACGGCATCGCCGTCTTGAGCTGCGTGACGGGGATCGCCAGCCCGACGAGCACCGCCAGCGCCACCGCGCCGTAGACGGCCGGGCGCCGCCACAGCCGTTCGGCCCAAGCGGCGAACCCCGGCGAGCGGTGCTCGCCGCCATGCGCCCATGGGAGCGCCAGCTTGTCGACCTTCGGGCCGAGCTTTGCGAGCACGGCGGGTAGCAGCGTCAGCGTGGCCGCGAGCACGAAGAGGACCGCGAGGATGATCCCGAGGCTGACCGCACGGAAGGCCGGGCTCGGGACGAGCATCACCGCGCTCAGCGAGATCATCACCGTGACGCCGCTGAACAGCACTGCCTTGCCGGCGGTATCCATCGCCACCGCGGTTGCATCTTCGGCGCTCATCCTCGAGCCGAAGAACGCGCTGCGGAAGCGTTGCACGACGAACAGCGCGTAGTCGATCCCGAGCGCGAGCGCGAACATCAGCGCGAAGTTCATCGCCCAGATCGAGATCGGGGAGATCAGCGTGCCGAGGTACAAGGTCCCTGCGGCCGCCATCAGACCGACCATGGTCAGCATCAGCGGCAGCCCGGCGGCTACCAGCGAGCCGAATGCGACGAGCAGGATGCCGAGCGTGACGGGCCAGGACATGACCTCGGACTTGAGCATCGCGTCGCGGTTGGCCGCGTTGAAGTCCGACCACATGCCGGGCGCGCCGGTGAGGTTCACCCGCACAGCGCCGGCCGACACCGCGCCGAGCTCGTGCTTGAGCCGGTCCGCGGCGCTGACCATCGCGTTGGAGTCGCGCGCCGCGCCCGCCTGGACGATCGCTGTGTGACCGTCGCGCGAGATCGAGACGCCGGGCGTCGGCGCGACGACGCGCGTCACGGCGCGGTCAGCGGCAAGCGTGCGCTCGACCTTCGTGACCACGCGCGCGAATGCGGGGTCGCTCACGGTCTTGGTCGGCGAGTGCACCACGGTCATCAGGGCGTAGCTGCCGAGGCCGTGGAAGTTCGCGTCGATCAGCTGCCGGGCCTGCACCGACTGCGAGCCCGTCGCCTCCCATCCTGCGCCGGACAGCGCGGTCTCGACGCGCGGGGCGAAGAACCCGAGCACGACCGCGACCATGACCCACGCGGCCAGGACGATGCGGAAGTGGGTTGCCGTATAGCGGCCGAGGCGACCGATCGGACCGAGGCGCGCCGTCATGTCGTCACCGTCGCGCGCGGGGTCGCGTCGCGCTCGTTGTTCGGATAGATCGCCGAGCGTAGATGGCCCACGCGGCGCAGCACGATCGACGCCGGGCACGCTCCGACCAGGACGTAGAGCCACTGGTTGACGCCGACGAACGCCGTCAGCAGCAGGAACCACGGCGAGACGACCGCCGCCAGCACGGCCGACAGCAACGTCATCGTCCCGGCGAGTGCGAAGAGCACTCGCTCGAGGGGCCAGCCGATCCTGTTCATCTGAGATCCTTTCAACTCCACAACCGTATAGTTGTCGAGCACCGTACCGTGCGAGTGCAGACTTGTCAACTATGTAGTTGTCGAGTTGTGCTACGGTGGTGAGGTCGTGGGCGATCTGCCGCCAGTTCCGCACCCCCTTCCCGAGCCGCTCGTCGAGCTCGTCGCGCAGCGCTTCCGTGTGCTGGGCGAGCCGATGCGCATCAAGGTGCTCGACCGACTGCGCGAGGGCGACGCGAGCGTCGGCGAGCTCCAGGAAGCACTCGGCGCCTCGCAGCAAAACCTCTCAAAGCACCTCGGGATCCTCCACAGCGCCGGCATGGTCAGCCGCACCAAGCGGGGCAACCGCACCATCTACGCGATCAGCGATCCCGGCGTCTTCGAGCTCTGCGACCAGGTGTGCGGCGGTGCGCGCCGCCAGCTTCAGGAGCTCGACGAGATCCTCAAGCAGCCGGCGAGCCTGCGGACGTAGGTTCCACTGGGCAAGCAACTAGGCGGTCAGCGGCCCGGCAGTCCGACGGCTGTCTCGCAGCGCGTCCGCCGCCGCAGGCAGTTCCCGCTCCAGGTCGAGCTCAACCGGCTGCCCAGACGGGGCTGCCGTTTGCCCCGCGTCCTCAGCTGCAGCGATCTCCTGGAGGTATGGAGACAGATAGCGTCCGGCGACCTTCGTGGGCGGCCACCACAGCGCGTGGCGCTCGGCTTCCGACTCCCCGCCGCCGCCCGCGACGGACGCTCGTAGCCATTCGCGCCGCCGGCCGGTGAGGAGCATGCCGCGCAGCACCGGGCGGAACGGTTGCGGCTCGACCTCAGCCCCGGCCAGCGCAGCGATCGACTCGGCCGCGGCGTCGGCTTCCTGAGCCGCCAGGCCGCCCTGTTTCACCGGGAATGCCGTGGCGTCGCCCGCTGCCCAGACGCGTTGCGATCCCACCACGCGGCCGTGGCGGTCGACCGGAATGAAGCCGCGCGAGTCCGCGGCCAGACCATCGAGCGCGGGCCCGACTGCGCGTGGGAGCGCGACCACACGGCGAGCCTCGAGGCGCCGGCCCCCTGGCTCGACCGCGAACCCCGTGGGGTCTTCCGTCTCGACCACGTACGCGTTCGTCACCACCTCCACCCCGGCCTCGTCGAGATCCGCCCGCACCGCAGCCGAGCCGGCAACCCCGAAGACCTCGAGTGGCGCCTGCTCGGGCGTGACCACACTCACGCGCACGTCGTCGTGACCCATGCTTTCGGCATCCCAGGCGGTCATCAACGCGAGCTCGTAGGCCGGGAGCGGCCAGGCGACTCCCGGTGGAACCACGAACGCGAGGCTCTTGGCGTAGCCCTCCTCCAAGTCGCGCCGCAGCCCACCGAAGACCTCGGGATCGCTCTCCGGAGTCCAGGTGATGGCGCGCCGGAAGGCCGGCTCACTGCCTGCGCCCACCGCAACCAGGATGGCGTCGTAAGGCAGTGGCTCCCCGTCGTCGACGAGCGCGAGGCGTCGTTCGTCGTCGACGCCGGTCAGTCGTGCGTGCACGAGACGCGCCCCGACGGCACCAGCCACGCGCGTCATCGGGATCCGCTGGCCATACCCGCGCCCGAACGTCTCTGCCGTGGCCGCGGGCCGAAAGACGAACTCCGTGTGGGGCTCCAGCAGCGTCAGGTCGACCCGCTCGCCTGCGAGATTGCGCAGAGCCAGCAACGCCTCCAGGCCGGCAACGCCGCCGCCGGCAACCACGATCTGAAGACGCGAGCCTTGTGGCACACGAACAGTTTGCAGATGCTCGCCCGCAAATGGTTACCGGGCGGCGAATGGCTCGTAGAATCCGGCTCCCGCGAGTCGTCAGGAACGTCGAAATGGAGCATGTGCACTCAGAGCACGTCGCAGCCGAACCGGACCAGGTCTTCGCGGCGCTCAAGGACCCCGGTAGCTTGATGCGGTTCGTCCCGCAGATGACCAAGGTCGAGCAGGACGGAGAGCGCCTGGAGGTGGAGGCACGGTACGAGGGCCGCACCCAGCGCGGCGAGGCCTACTTCCGGACCGACGACGCCGCCAGACGGATCGAGTGGGGCAGCGAGAGCGGTTACCGCGGCTGGCTTGAGGTCGCGCCAGACGAGGGCGGGGCGATGCTGACGCTCGGTCTGCACACGACGCACGTCGAGCACGCCGACCATGACGTGGCCGGCACGCTCGACGCGATGCGCCGCTTGGTAGAGGCGCAGGTCTAGCTGAACGGCACCGAATCCGGGGTTCCACGCAACCAACATGCAGGTTTGCCCCGATGTCGTCGTGCGCTGCACGCGCGATTCTCGTGCTGTGACATCGATCAAGGACGCGGCATCCGACTTTCTTGCCCACAAGCGCGTGGCTGTCACCGGCGTGTCCAGGCAGCCGCGAGATCACGGGAGCAACGTCGTCTATAAGCGCCTGCGCGAGCGCGGGTACGAGGTCTTCGCCGTAAATCCGAACGTGGACGAGGTGGAGGGCGATCGCGCATACCGCGATCTTCGTTCGATCCCTGACGGCGTGGACGCCGTCGTTATCGGCACGAGACCGGAGATCGCCGATGACACGATGCGCGAGTGTGCCGAGCTCGGAATCAAGCACGTATGGATGCACCGCGGCCCGGGCGCGGGCAGCGTCTCCAAGACAGCCGCTGATTACGGCCGCGCGCGCGGTATCACGGTGATCGACGGCGGCTGCCCCTGCATGTTCGAACCCACCGCCGATCTCGGGCACAAGGCGATGCGGATCATGTTGACCCTCAAGGGCAACGTTCCGAAGGACATCTGAATCTCATGTCGTGGTTCTCCTTGCTTGCCGAACCGGCAACCTGAGACGGGCGAGGCGGGCAAACAGGAGGGCCGCGATCGGGATGACCGTGGCGAGTAGGAAGGTGCGCAGCCACGGATTCGCGGCGTCTGTGCCCGCCCCGATCGCGTGGACGACTGCGAGCACGTAAGCCGCGGCGGTAAAGCGGTGCAGCTTGCGCCACACCTTCGCTCCTATGTGGCGGCGGACATAGAAAGACAGGCCGAGCGCCGCCGCAAGATAGCCGGCGACAACGCCCAGCCCGGTGAAGATCGTGCGGTAGCCCATGGCGAACGGCACGGTGATGCCACTGAAGCCTGGATGCAGCCAAGGATCGGGCAGCAGGGTGAGGCCGTGGACGGCGATGGCCGCGAGACCGGCGAGCGACAGGTGCTCGTGCAGCCCCGCGGCGTTGCGTCCGCGCACGAGTTTGTTGGCCATCGCCAGGCCGAGACCCACGGAGGCGGTGACGAGCCCGAGCGCCACGATTCCCGACGCGCGGCTCATCAGCCACCAGATGTGTGGCATCGGATCGGTCGCGACTGCGGTCACGCGGCGGTCCTGTCGCGCGCGGGCAGCCGCAGGCTGACCAGCGGCGCGCTTCGGAGCGCACCGATCAGCTCCACGCGCCCGTCCTCGTGGACGATCGCGCCCCCTCGGGCTCGCAGGACGCGGCGTGCCCCGCGAGGGCCTGAGAGGAAGGCGATCTTCGCCAGCGTCTCGGCCTCGAGCGCGCTCGCTGCCACAGCGGTGGCGGAGACGACTCCGGTCCACGCCGGCGCGCCGGTGGAGGGATCGATCAGGTGATGCGCGAAGCTGCCGTCGTCTCGCCGCCAGACGCGCGAGCTCATCCCCGACGTGGCGATGCCGCCGGATCCGAGCGGCACCCTGGCTGCGCAAGCGCGCGTGAGCGGATGCTCGATCTCGATCTCGTACGGCGTCTCGCGAGCGACCGAACCGCCCACTCGCATGTCGCCGCCGCAGTCCACGACGAAGCGCGAGTAGCCGCACAGCGAGTGTGCGACCGCGTCGGCACAGAGGCCCTTGCCGCTTCCGCCAGTATCGAAGCGGACCCCGGCTGGACGGCAGACGGCCTCGCGGTCAATCCGGATCTCGCGCCAGCGGCTGGCCGGATTCGGGCGCGCCGGGCTCCGGGGCGGAGCCGCCGAGAGCGCCGCGCCCTGGGGAGCGGGGGCGACGCCCTTCCGCGACTCGCCGTACCCGGCGGACTCGAGGGCCGCCACGAGCGTCGGGTCCACCAGTCCTCCGCTGCGCTCGGCCGCCCACAGCCCCGCGGCCACCGCGCTGCGCAGCAGCGGCGACGCGGGCACCACCTCGCGCTCGTCCCGGTTGAGCGCGCAGAGCTCGCTGTCCGAGCGGAAGCGCGAGAGGCGGGCATCGAACTGCTCCACGTACTCGCGCGCGCGAGCGGCCGCGTCGCCGGGGCTCGGTAGCCCCGGCTCGAGCGGCTCGCCGATAAGAAGCCGGATCTCCGAGCCCATCGCCTCGAAGGCGACGTCGCACTCGCTCATGACGTGCGCGTGACCGGAGCCGGCGCGGGACCGGGCGCCGGCGCCGGCGCGACGACAGCCGCCGGCGCCGGCGCGCTCGCGTGGCTGCCTGCGGACGAGCCCGTCGTGAGCGGCGGCCGCGCGGGGGTTGCGCCCGGCGACGCGGCCGGGATCACTCTCGTGATCACGTAGTCGTCGTCGACCTCGCGCACGACCACGCGCTGCTGGGACTGCCGCGCCTGGGTCGCCGTGGCCGACG
>JBKPDA010000129.1:0-9580 GCA_046727635.1 Actinomycetota bacterium
GCTCGCGTCCAAGGGGGAGTTCGGCGTGGGACGCCTGGCCGAGCCGCCGGAGATCGCTGCGGCGGTTGAAGAGGCGCTTCAAAGCGGCTTCGCGCCACGCTCCCTCGACGGCCTGAGAGTCCTCGTCACCGCGGGCGGCACTCGCGAGCCGATCGACGCCGTGCGCTACGTCGGCAACCGCTCCTCGGGCCGGATGGGGTTCGCGCTGGCCGATGAGGCGCTCCGCCGCGGCGCCGACGTAACCGTGATCGCCGCGAACGTGAGCCTGCCACGGACCGACGGGGTCGAGTACGTGGACGTGGAGACCGCTGCCGAGCTCGAACGCGCGGCCACACAGGCCTTCGACAGGGCGGACGTCCTCCTGATGGCCGCTGCGGTGGCCGACTTCCGCCCGACCCACCCGGAGAGCTCGAAGATCTCGAAGACAGGTCGCGAAGGCCTCACGGTCGAGCTCGAGCCCACCGCCGATGTGCTCGCTGGGCTGGCCGCCCGCCGGCGCCCCGGCCAGACCGTGGTGGGCTTCGCGGCGGAGCACGGCGAGGGCGCCGCCGAGCGAGCGCGGGAGAAGCTCGTTCGCAAGGGGGTCGACGCTATCGTCCTGAACGACGTGTCGCGGCCGGGAATCGGCTTCGACTCGCCCGAAAACGAGGTCTCGATCGTCACCCGCGAAGGGGTCCAGGAGGTGCCTCGTGCCCTCAAGACCGACGTGGCGCGGGCGATCATCGAGGTGGTGGAGAAGATCCACGCGGAGGC
The DNA here is from genome assembly GCA_046727635.1 of Actinomycetota bacterium. Classification (GTDB taxonomy): domain Bacteria; phylum Actinomycetota; class Thermoleophilia; order Solirubrobacterales; family Thermoleophilaceae; genus JAICJR01. The sequence goes on from JBKPDA010000129.1 coordinate 754, forward strand.
GAATCGAGAGGTGAAGGCCACGTGAGCGAGCCGGACCGAGAGCAGACCCCGGAAGAGAGGGGAGAGCGCGTCTACGACCTGTTCACGCGCGGCAGCGCGCTGCTCGAGTCGGGTGACTTCAACGCGGCCGCGATCCCGCTGGAGCAGGCGCGCTCGCTCGAGCCCGACAAGAGCTCGATCCGTGAGGCGCTCGGCCGCGCTTACTTCCACGCCGGCCGCTACGCCCAGGCGGGCGAGGAGTTCGCGGCCGTGGTGGAGCGCCACCCCGTGAACGACTTCGCGCACTTCTGCCTCGGCCGCTCCCTGGAGAAGACCGGGCGGATCAAGGAAGCCAAGCGCCACCTGGCCCTCGCCACCAGCCTGCGGCCGGACCGGGCCGACTACCGCGTCTACCGCGCCCGGCTCGAGGCCGCGTAGTCGCGCACCGCCAGCGCGCCCTCCACCACCAGTCCGAGCAGGCGGTCCACCAGCTGCTCGTCGACCCCCGCCGCGGGCAGGTCGCCGTGCACCCAGATGTCGCCCGAGCGCGTGGAGGCGAAGCGCACGTGGCGGGTCTGCCGGTTCCAGTGCAGAAGGAGCCACGGATCGACGTCGTCTGAGGCGGGGAGGGCGAAGGCCTGCACGCGCAAGAGCCCATCGGTCACACGCACGCCGACCTCGAGCGGCCAGCCGTGGGCCTGCTCGGCGGCGACGGTCACGCCCCACTCGCCGTGGTCGAGCCGCCGGGTCTCGCCCGGCAGCGCGGCGATGTAGGAGTCGACTACGTCGACGGCAGCCATCTGTGGGAGGGTGCCACGGATGCGAGCGGTGGTGCAGCGGGTCAGCTCTGCCTCGGTCACCGTCGACGGCGACACGATCGCGAGCATCGGCCGCGGCGTGCTCGTCCTGCTCGGCGTCCGCCAGGGCGACGGCGACGAGGCCGCAGAGAAGCTCGCGCGCAAGCTGCGAGCGCTGCGCGTGTTCGAGGACTCGAATGGCCGTATGAACCTCTCGCTGGACGACATCCACGGCGAGATCCTGTGCGTCTCGAACTTCACCGTCTACGGTGACGTGCGCCGGGGAAACCGGCCGAGTTTCGTGGAAGCGGCGGCTCCGGAAGAGGCCGAGCGCCTCTACGAACGGGTGCGTGAAGCGCTCGGCGCGAAGGGCGGTCGCTTCGGCGCCCACATGGCCGTCGAGCTCGTCAACGACGGTCCCGTTACCGTGATCTTGGACACCTGATCGGGCATCGCCGGCCAGCCGTACGGGGCTATACTCGAACTCGCTGGAACTTCATCTGCGGCTGCGTGCCGCACCTGGGGTGGGCTTAGCTGGCCCACCTTTTTTTCGCCCGGAGACGGAATGACTGAACCAACTCAGGACTACATCGAGAGCAGGCTCGCGAGTGTCGAGCCGGACGTTGAGGTGCTGCTCGTCGAGCAGGTCTCACCTGGCAAGGTGAGGTTGTTCATCGACTGCACCGACGGCGTCGATCTCGCACTCTGCGAGCGGGTCACGAACCATCTGCGGGACCTGCTCGTCGACTACTCGCTCGAGGTCTCATCCCCGGGGCCGGAGCGGCCGCTCACGAAGCCGGACCACTTCCGTCGCTTCGTCGGCAGGCGAGCGCGGGTGCGCACACGCGAGGCGCACGACGGGCGCACAACTTTTACCGGGGAGCTCGTAGGCGCGAGCGACAGCGAGGTCACTGTGGCGGCCGACGACGGCGTCGTGTCGATCCCGTACGCGGACATCAACAGAAGCAACCTGCTGGAGGGCTGAGCGCATGAGTAGAGAGATTTTGGAAGCGGTGCGCGTCCTCGAGCGCGAGAAGGGAATCTCGTCGGAGCGCCTGATGGCGGCTCTCGAGGACGCCCTGCTGTCGGCCTACAAGAAGACGCCCGGCGCGGCCAAGTACGCGCGGGTCGACATGGCGCGCGAGAGCGGGGACTTCAAGGTCTTCGAGCTGCTCATCCCTGCCGACCTCGAGGAGCGGCTGCTCTCCGAGGTCGAGACCGAGGAGCCCACGGTCGACCCCGAGACCGGTGAGATGCGCGAGCCGCCCGAGCCGGAGCTCGACCCCGAGCTGCTGGCCCAGTACAGCGATCAGATCGACGAGCGCGACGTCACGCCGGAGGACTTCGGCCGCATCGCCGCGCAGACCGCCAAGCAGGTGATCCTCCAGCGGATCCGCGAGGCCGAGCGCGACATGATGTTCGAGGAGTACCAGGACCGCGTCGGCGAGCTGATCACCGGCATCGTCCAGCAGTCCGACTCCCGCTACACGCTGGTACAGCTGCGCGAGCGCGTGGAGGCGCTCCTACCGAAGTCCGAGCAGGTCGACAACGAGCGCTACGACCACGGTCAGCGCATCAAGGCGATCATCACCGACGTCTCCGCGCAGGCGAAGGGCCCGAGCATCATCGTCTCGCGCCGCTCGCCCGAGCTCATCCGCAAGCTCTTCGAGCTGGAAGTGCCGGAGATCGCCGACGGCCTGGTGGAGATCCAGAACGTCGCGCGCGAGCCGGGCTACCGCTCGAAGATCGCGGTCGTGTCGCATGCCGGCGGCGTCGATCCGGTCGGCGCCTGCGTCGGCCCGCGCGGGTCGCGGGTGCGCATGGTCGTGTCCGAGCTGCGCGGCGAGAAGATCGACATCATCCCCTTCAACGAGGAGCCGGCCCGCTTCGTGGCCAAGGCGCTCTCGCCCGCGCGCGTGCGCGAGGTGCTCGTCGACGACGAGAACAAGCAGGCCACGGTGATCGTGCCGGACGACCAGCTGTCGCTGGCGATCGGCAAGGAGGGCCAGAACGCCCGCCTGGCCGCGCGGCTCACCGGCTGGCGAGTGGACATCCGCTCCGAGACCGAGTTCGCCAAGGAAGAGGCGGAGATGGGCTACCAGGAGGAGGAGGTCGCCGGCCGCTGCGCGGCGATCATGTCCAACGGCCGCCGCTGCCCGAACGCGGCGCTGCCGGGCTCGCGCTACTGCGGCCTGCCGGCGCATCAGGCGCTCGAGGGCACGGGGACCGATCAGGTTGGCGGGGCCGAGCCCGAGGAGCCTGCGGAGGAGCCTGCTCCGGAAGAGCAGAGTGCGGAAGTGCAGGGTGCGGCGGCTGAGGCTCCGGCCGAGCCCGCCGCCGAGGAGGCCGCGCAGCCCGCTGCCGAGGCGCCGGAGCCGGAGGCCGAGCCCGTCGCCGACGAGCCCGAGGCAGTGGAGGAAGAGGCCGAGGCGGAGGCGGTCGAGGAAGAGGTCGAGGCCGAGCCGGCCGAAGACCGCGAGACCGCCGAGGAACGGGCGTCGTAGGGACGGTCCCGCAGCGAAGCTGCGTCGGCTGCGGGCGCTCGCGGCCGAAGACGGAGCTGGTCCGCTTCGTGCTCGGCCCGGGCGGTATCGAGAGGGACGTCGAAGCGCGCCGTCCCGGACGGGGCGCCTATCTTTGTCAACGCCGTGAGTGTGCCGAGCAGGCGCTCCGCAAAGGCGGATTCAACCGGGCCTTCCGGGCCCAGATCCGGGTACCGAGAGAGACCATAGACTTCACCACAGATGGCCAAGAAGAGAGTTCATGAGATAGCCAAGGAACGCGGGATCTCCAGCAAGGAGGTCCTCGCCGTGCTGCAGAAGGCCGGCCTGGACGTGAAGGCCGCGGCTTCGAGCGTCGACGAGAGCGACGTGCAGCGGGCCTTCTCGAACGGCGCCGACGCGCCGAAGGCGGCATCCGCCGACGGCGGCAACCAGGCCGCCGCGAAGGCGCCCCCGCGCGAGTCCAAGCAGGACGCTCCCGCGCCCGCCCAGCAGCGCCCGGCCGCCCAGCAGCCCGCAGCGGAGCAGCCAGCCCCCGAGCAGCAGCAGTCCGACGAGTCCTCCGAGCAGCGTCCCCAGCGCCCGCAGCGCCGTCCCGATCAGGGGGGCGGCGGAGCAGGGGGACGCAGGCGCCGCGTGGTGATCGACTCCCAGGCGTCGCGACGCCAGCAGGGCCCGCCGCCGGTACAGCAGCCGCCGCGTCGCGGCCGTGGTCGCAGGCGCCGCACCCCGTGGGTCGAGCCCGACCTCACCGCACAGCCCGAGCAGCCGCAGGAGGAGCCGGCCACCCAGATCAACTCGGGCGCGACCGTCAAGGAAGTGGCCGAGTCACTCGGTCTGGGCGCCCCCGAGGTGATCAAGAAGCTGATGGAGCTCGGCGAGATGGCCACGCTCACCCAGACGCTCTCCGACGACGCGATCCAGGTGCTCGCCGACGAGTTCGAGAAGAAGATCGAGATCGCCCACGCGGCCGACGAGGTCGAGGAGGAGCCCGAGTACGAGGACGAGGACACCGAGCTGGTCGAGCGCCCGCCGGTCGTCACGATCATGGGACACGTCGACCACGGCAAGACCTCGCTGCTCGACGCCATCCGCCAGACCGAGGTGGTCGCGGGCGAGGCCGGCGGCATCACCCAGCACATCGGCGCCTACCAGGTGCGCCACGACGGCAACACGATCACGTTCCTCGACACACCGGGTCACCAGGCCTTCACCGCCATGCGCGCCCGCGGCGCGAAGGTCACCGACATCGCGGTGATCGTGGTCGCCGCCGACGACGGCGTGATGCCGCAGACCGAGGAGGCCATCGACCACGCCAAGGCCGCCGACGTGCCGATCATGATCGCGGTCAACAAGATCGACAAGGAAGGCGCCGACCCCAACCGCGTGCGTGGCGAGCTTGCGCAGTTCGGCCTCACGCCGGCCGACTGGGGTGGCGACACCGAGTTCGTGGACGTGTCGGCCAAGACCAAGGTCGGCCTCGAGGACCTGCTCGAGAACATCGTCACGATCGCCGAGCTCGAGGAGCTCCGGGCGAACCCGAAGACCGACGCGTCGGGCAGCGTGATCGAGTCGCGGCTCGATCCGGGCCGTGGCCCCGTGGTCACGCTCCTGATCCAGCGCGGCACGCTCAAGATCGGCGACGCCCTCGTGGCCGGCGCCCACTGGGCTCGCGTGCGCGCGATGCAGGACTACCGTGGCGAGCGGCTCAAGCAGGCTCGCCCGGGCGATCCGGTCGAGGTGCTGGGCTTCGACGGCGTGCCCGAGGCGGGCGAGCACTTCCGGGTGGTCGAGAACGACCGCCGGGCGCGCCAGCTCGCGGGCGACCGCGCGAACCGCCTCAAGACCGAGGCCCTGGCCCGCCGCCAGGGCGTGAAGATGTCGCTCGAGGACGTCTTCGCCCGCGCGCAGAAGGGCGAGCTGAAGGAGCTGAACCTGATCGTGAAGGCCGATGTGGCCGGCTCGCTCGAGGCCATCGAGGACGAGATCGCGAAGCTGCCGCACGACCAGGTCTCCGTGAACGTGATCCACGACGGCGTGGGCGGCATCAACGAGTCCGACGTGATGCTGGCCTCGGCGTCCGACGCGATCATCGTCGGCTTCAACGTGCGGCCCGTCCAGGACGCGCGCCAGGTGGCGGAGCGCGAGGGCGTGGAGATCCGCACCTACTCGGTGATCTACCGCGTGATCGAGGAGCTGCGCGCGGCGATGGAGGGTCTGCTCGAGCCCGAGGAAGTGGAGACCACGATCGGCGTCGCCGAGGTCCGCGCGACCTTCCGCGCCTCCCGCGTGGGCACGATCGCCGGCTCGTTCGTGCGCGACGGCGTGATCCGCCGCGGTGCGAAGGTCCGCCTGGTGCGCGGCGGGACGATCATCTACGACGGCCGAATCGCCTCCCTGCGCCGCTTCCAGGACGACGTCCGCGAAGTCGAAGCGGGCTTCGAGTGCGGGATCGTGCTGGAGAACTATGCCGACGTCAAAGAAGAGGACGTGCTCGAGGTGTACGAGACGCGGCAGGTAGAGCGCGAGCTGTAGGAGGTGCGGAGTGCGGAATTGCGGAGTGCGGATATGTCGTTCTCCGCACTCCGCACTCCGCAGTCCGCACTTCCGATGAGCTTCGTTTGCCTCCTGGAAATCCACCTGCACTTCCCGGACAACGGGAGCCTGAAGGGCAAGCGCAAGGAGCTGCTGTCGTTGAAGGCTCAGTTGCAGCGGAGGTTCGGCGCGAGCGTGGCCGAGACAGATCATCAAGACCTGTGGCAGCGCTCCACTCTGTCGGTCGCGCTTGTCGGGCGCGACGTCCACAGCGTCGAGGAGGCGGCCGCGAAGCTCTCCCGCTACGTCGAATCGCAGTTCCTGGAAGGAGTCTGGATAGAGCGCGGGACTGTGTCCGCAGAGGAAGTCCTAGGTTAGGATGACCACGTCGAGGATGCGGCGGGTGAACGAGGCTGTGCGGGAGGTCCTGTCGGGCCACATCGCGGAGGACCTCAAGGACCCGCGGATCGGCTTTGTGACAGTGACCGGGGTTGAAACGAGTCCAGACCTTCGCCATGCGCGCGTTTACGTCAGCGTGCTCGGCTCGAGTGACGAGCGCCAAGCGGCGCTCGACGGGCTCCAGTCCTCGGCGGGCTTTCTACAGGGCAAAGTGGGCGAGGAGCTGCGGATGAAGCGAACGCCGACGCTGGAGTTCGAGTACGACGACTCGATCGACCGCGGTATGAGGATCTCCGAACTGCTCGACAAGGAGGAGTCGGGCGAGTGGGAGTAGCCACAGACATCGACCTCGTGATCGAGGAGCTGCGGCAAGCCGAGAAGCTCCTGCTGACCACTCACGAGAACCCGGACGGCGACGCGCTGGGCTCGCTGCTCGCGACTCACCAGATGCTCTCCCAGCTTGGCAAGGACTCGCTGATGTTCATGGCGGCGGACGAGTTCCCGCTGCCGTACGAGTACCGCCACATGAACTTCAACGGCGTGCTGAACGCGCCGCCCGACGACGTCACCGAGCGCACGATCGTGTTCCTCGACTGCGGCAACATCGACCGCATGCCGGTCGACTTCCTGCAGCAGGGGGATTTGCACATCCTCAACATCGATCACCACCACGACAACACGCGCTTCGGCACCGTGAACCTCGTTGTGCCCGACGCCTCGTGCACGGCCGAGATCATCTTCCGGATCGCGAAGCAGCTAGAGGTGGAGATCACGCCCGAGGCCGCCGACGCGCTGTACGTCGCGCTCGTCACCGACACGGGCCGCTTCATGTACGAGAACACCACGCCCGAGGCGCACCGAATGGCGGCGGAGCTGATCGAGCTCGGCGTGGACGTGCACGACGTCTACCGGCGTCTGTACGAGGACCTGCCCTACAGCCGCCTGCAGCTGCTCGGCCGCGCGCTGGGCCGCGTGAGCCGCTACGACGGCGGCGCCCTCACCGTCGCGTACCTCACACGTGAGGACTACGAGGAGACCGGCTCGCTGGAGACCGACTCTGAGGGGATCATCGACCACCTGCGCTCCGTGCAGGGCACGGCGGTGGCGGCGCTGGTCCGCGACCTGCTGTCGGACGGCCGCGCGGGGGTTCGCAAGGTCAGCCTGCGCTCCACCGATGGGCGGGTGGACGTCTCGCGCATCGCGCGCGCTCACGGCGGCGGCGGGCACCGCCAGGCAGCCGGCTTCTCCACCGAGCTACCGCTAGAGGAGCTCGTGGAGCGGCTCCGCACCGAGGTCGCAGACCAACTCTGAGCTGACTGCCGTGGCCCAGTCGGGCGTCTTGCTCTATCCGAAGCCGCCGGGAGTCACCTCGCACGACGTGGTGGCCACGGTGCGGCGCAAGCTCAGCGAAGAGGCCGGGCGGCGTGTGAAGGTGGGCCACGCAGGAACGCTCGACCCGTTCGCCACCGGCTTGCTGCTCGTGCTCGTGGGCGCGGCGACCCGAGCCCAGCGCTTTCTGATGGAGCTCCCGAAGACCTACCGTGCCGTGGCCCGCTTGGGCTGGACGTCGGACACGGGCGACCCTGAGGGCGAGCTCATCCAAACTGGGCGGGTCCCGGACGAGCTTCCCCTGCCCACGGGCGAGCTGATGCAGGTCCCGCCCGCGTACTCGGCGGTAAAGGTGGACGGCGAGCGCCTCTACACAAAGGCGCGCCGCGGCGAATTCGTGCAGGCGGATGCCCGCCCGGTGACGGTCTACCGCTTCGACCTGCTGCAGCGCGAGGGCGACCGCGCGGAGTTCGAGATCGAATGCTCGTCGGGCACCTACGTGCGCCAGCTGATTGCGGATCTGGGCGATGCCTACTGCGAGGAGCTGGAGCGCACGGCGATCGGACCGTTCCGCCTGGAGGACGCGTCCGAGGAGCGAATCGTGCGGTTGGAGGAGGCGCTCGACTTCCTGCCGGAGCGCCTCTTGGAAGATGACGAGGCCCAAAGAGCGAGCAACGGTCTCGCGGTTCCGAGCACCGAGCACCGAGCACCGAGCACCTACGTGCGCCTCACTCATGAGGCGCGCCTGCTAGCAATCGCGGAGCCGCGCGACGACCAGCTCAAGCCAATCGTGGTCTTCAAGTGAAAGTCACCAACCTCTACGACGCCGAGCCGCGCCCCCGTCGCGTGGCCATCGGCACCTTCGACGGCGTCCATCTCGGGCACCGCGAGGTGATCAAGGGCAACGACACCGTGCTCACGTTCGACCCGCACCCGCTCGCGGTGCTGAAGCCAGACGCCCAGCCAAAGCTGCTGCAGTCGTTCGAGATCACGCGCGACCTGATCGCCGGGCTTGGGGTGGACGAGCTCGTGGTGATCCCCTTCGATCACGACTTCTCCGAGAAGTCCGCGGCCCAGTTCATCGAGGACGTGCTCGTAGAGCGGCTTAGCGCCACCCACGTGTCGGTGGGGGAGAACTTCCGCTTTGGGCACGCGGCCGAGGGCAACCCCGACCTGCTGCGCTCGCGCGTGGAGTTCGAGACGCGCGTGGTGCCGCTGGTGGAGGTGGCGGGGGAGACGGTCTCGTCGAGCCACATCCGCGGACTGGTGGCCGCCGGCGAGGTGGAC
>JBKPDA010000130.1:0-4650 GCA_046727635.1 Actinomycetota bacterium
CCTCCAGCGCCGCCGCCAGATCCACTGCGCGCTCGAGCGAGCGGCCCAGCGTTGAGCGCGCCACCGCCGCGCGCCCCGGCGGCCGCGGCCGGCAGCGGGCCGCGTCGCTCATCCGGCTGGCGTCCCTCGCCAGGACGGGCACGAGCCGGCTGGCCAGCGCCGCCGTCAACGCCGAGCGGTACGACACCCGCCGCAAGAGCCGCAGCAGCTCGTCGGGGTCGACCACCGCCGAGAAGAGCGCGAACACGAGCACCAGCACCACCACGCGCAGCGCCGCCACGGCGCCGTAGGTGACCGCCTCGAGCGTGATGTCCCAGCGCCGTCCGAGGAACGTGCCGCCGCGCCACAGCACGGTCAGTCCCTCCGAGGTGACGAGCGGGTTGATCACGATCACGAGCAGCGCGAGGCCGAGGGCGACAAGCGCCGCGCGTCGCAGCTCCCTCCCCACGCCCGCCGCCGACCCAGCCGCGAGCACCGCCGCGAGGGCGCCGCCGAGCACGATCGGGTTCTCGTAGAGCACCGGCACCAAAGCAAGCGCACAGCAGAAGGACGCCGACGCCCCGGCACGTGCGGCATGGAGCGCGCTGGCGTGGCGCCCCCTATAGACGGGGACCAACCGGCTCACGCGCCCGCTCCGAGCGGAAGGCGAAGCGGGCCGGTGGGCGTCACGGCGACGGCGAACGCGTCCCGCAGGGTCGCGGGGTCGAGCGCCAGGGCCGCCGCCTCCACCCCGGCATCGTCCAGACCGGTGACGATCCAGGTGGGCGAGCTGCCCTCCTCCGCCGTGGCGGCCACGAGCCCCGTGCCCGGCGGCGCTGCGCGCACCGGCTTGCCCAGCTCGTCCTCCAGCGACAGTGTCTGCCCGTTGGGGCTGAAGCGGGCGAACACTCCGCTGGCAGACGGCGGGCCCTTCAGGCTGCCCACGGCGCCGCCATACGACTGGACCTTGCCCCACGGCGCCACCACCACCCGCAGGACCTTCGGTCCAACCGCGCTGCCGAGCACGCCCGAGCTGGTGAGCACGCCGGCATCCGAGAGTCGTTGCAGCACGGTCTTGCACGCCGCGGCGGGCGGGTCCGCGCAGTCCACGCGCACCGGCAGCCGCTTGCCGCCCGAGCCGTGCACGAACGGCTCGGGGTACGCGCCCACGATCGCCGGCACGCGCATGGTGGCGTCCCAGCGCCGGTAGTCCCACTGCACCACGTCGCCCTCCGACAATGTGCGCTGGGCGGCGCCGACGGAGGCCTCGATGCCATTCACGAAGTAGAACCAATCGCTGTGGCCGCCGCTGGTCGAGGCGGTGAGCCCGTCGATCGCGTTCACGAACCCACCGCCGTAGCGGGTCTTCACGTCGCGCTTGGACACGAGCATGCGCATGACGGTCTCGCCCTGCCGGATCTGCGGCACGCTCGTGGAGTAGAGCCGGTCCTGGCCGAAGTTGCGCGTGACCTCGAGCCTTGCGCCACCGCCCGACTCCTTCTTGCCCGGGCCCGGCCCACAGCCGGCCAGCGTGAGCACACACGCCACGGCGAACAGCGCCCGGCGCACTACTGCACCACCACCCTCGTGGTGAAGGAGCGGATCCGCCCGCTCTGTTCGGCCCACATCGTGTGCGTGCCGGCGCTGGTGGTGAGCGTGGCGCTGCCGTCCGCGCCGGCCACCGCGGTGACCTCGTCCACGTGCACTGTGGCGCCGGCCGCCGGCACGCTCCGCCCCTGGTCGTCATAGGCGCGCAGGTGCACCTCCAGGCCGCCCGGCGGCTTGGTGGCGGTCAGCGTGAACGAGAGAGTGCGCTGGCAGCTGCCGTTACTGAAGTGGCAGTAGAACCAGAGCACGTGGGCGCCGTACTTCAACGGGCCGTGTCCGAACGGTCCGGTGGGGTCGGCGGCGCCGGCGGTGCCCAGCTTGCGGCCCACCTTGTAGACCCAGCCGTCCTGCCCGGCGTTCACGTCCGACCCGATCGAGTTGACGAACAGCCCGCCGGCATCGCGTGCGCGGACGGAGCAGCTGCCGAAGTCGCGCAGTCCGAGCTTCGCCACCTTGCTCGAGGCGAGCGCCGCTAGCGGCGTGCCCTCCGGGAGCAGGCAGCGCCGCCCCCTCACCCGGACCGCTATCCGCCGCGCCCGTGCGGTCTTCTCCTTGAAGCTGCCGTCGCGGAACACCACGAGCTGGGTGATCTTCGGCGGCGGGTTGGCCGGTGGCCCGGGCACCGGGCTGCCCGCCGCGGCCACCGGCAGAGCGGCGACCGCGACAAGGCAGCACACGAGCGCCCGAGTCATCAGCCCGTGACTACGAACTTGATGGTCGTCAGAGCGGCGTTGTACGAGGTGTCGATGGCCTTCTCATCCAACACGTACGTGCCCGCCGGCAGCCGCGCCGGCAGCAGGTACGACCAGTCGCTCTTCGTGCCGATCCGCTGGTAGCGCGCCGTGCAGTGCCGGTGCGCGCCCGTGAAGCGGGCCGACTTCGCGCTGAACCAGCTGCAGCCGTCGTGCGAGTGGCGGCGGAGCCGGAAGTAGACCTGGAACAGCGCCTTGTTGTCGGTCGCGTGACCCAGCAGCTGGCGCGGGCCGCGCTTGTACTTCGCGCCGTTGCGCGGAGCCAGCAGCGACAGCGTTGGCTTCACCGTGTCCTTCGTCAGCGTGGGCCCCGTGGGCTGCGGCTTCGCGCTGCCACAATCGCCGCTGCCGGCCGCGTACACGCAGACGTCGGCCGCGTTCGAGCGGATCGCGTCCGCGCGCGTGGCCTTCACGTTCTGAACGCCGGCCGTAGTGAAGGTGACGCTGGCGTGACCGTCGGCGCCGGTGATGGCGCCGTCCACAGTGGCGCCCACAGCCGGGGCGAGCGTGCCGTCCGAGCCGTACTGCTGCACGCTGATGTCCACCGGCTGGCCCTGCTGCGCCGTTGCCGGCGCCGTGAGCTGGAGGTTCGGCTTGGTGCCGTCCTGCCACTCGAGCAGCACCTGGTCGCCGTCGTGGACCAGGATCTGGCATCCGCCCGCGGAGGCGCCCGCCCGGTTCACGATCAGGTTCCAGAAGTTGCCGGTGAACGGAGCTCCCACCGCCCCGTCGGAGGCGATTCGCTCGATCAGGAAGTCGTTGAACGAGGTCGAGTAGCTGCCGTCCCAGGTGAACCCATGGGCGATCGAAGCGTCGTCGAGCGCAGTGGTGGGCGTGCCACCCGCGGTTGGGCTGGCGCCGCCGTTCGTGCCGTCGCACTTGTGAGAGCCGCCGGCGGCGGTCGTGACGGTTTTTCCGTCAGTGGTCACCGGACCTTCGAACACGGTGGCGTTGGTGCCTTCCACCCGAAGGTTCACGGTGACAGGCGCGGCCACTGCAGGCGCTGCGCACAGGAGCAACAAGAGGCCCGCTAGGGCCAGATACCGATGGAGCATGACCAGCCTCCCCTTTCCACGAGGGAATCCTTGGCTTTGCGGTCGGAGGCAGGTCTCCTGGCTCCCGGCTTGCCTGTCGCCGCGCCTTCCCGGGTCGCCCCAGTGGCCTGCTGCGGCTGGCCTATCCGGTCACAGTGGCGGGTCCGCGCCGGACTTGCACCGGCTTCCCTTCACCACCGACCTTTGAACGGGGCAAGCATATCCCCGCTTGGGGCGCCCTCGCCAGTGAACCGTTCGCCTGCATCGCCCGTAAACGCGGTCATGAGCCAAAACGGAGCCGATCCCATCACGAAGAAGCGCATCGTCGAATTCGACCTGGACCGCTACCTGCGCGCTTCCAAGCGCCTCGATCTCAGCGACATCGCCTGGGACGACATCCCGCGCTATCCGCTCTCGGACGGCGACGTGATGTGCATGCACTACATGATGGACATCGAGACACACACGGTCATCTACCTGCGCGACCTGCTCGGCACCCGCGCGGCGCACGACCCGCACGTGACCGCGTTCCTCTCCTGCTGGGTGTACGAGGAGCTGTGGCACGGCGAGGCGTTCTCCGACTTCCTGCGCGCGTACGGGATCGAGGTGCCGGCCGAGCCGAAGCTGCCCGACGGCTCCACCCCCATGCCCACCCGGCCGGCGCGCACGAAGCAGTTCCGCGAGCGGCTGGGCGTCGGCCACCAACTGTCGCTCTTGCCGACGATGCTCGGCTCCATGCTCACGCGCGACTTCGTGGCCATCCACATGACGTGGGGAGCGATCAACGAGCTCACCACGCTCACCGGCTACCACCAGCTCATCCGCCGCTCGTCGCACCCGGTGCTGCACCAGATGCTGCGCAAGGTGATCCAGGACGAGCGCCGCCACTTCGCGTTCTACCGCGCCCAGGCGAAGGCGCGGCTGGTCGATCGGCCGCGTGCCGGGCGGCTCGTGCGAAACGCGTTAAAGGCCTTCTGGACGCCGGTCGGCGCGGGCCCGAAGTCGGAGGAAGAGGTGGACGCGCTCGCGCTCTACCTGTACGGCGACTCGCCCGAGGGGCGCGAGGGCGTCCGCGAGATCGACGCGACGATTGCGGAGATCCCGGGCCTCGCCGGGCTGACGCTGGTCGAGGACTCTCTCGACGCAGCCATCGTCCGCGCAACCGCCATGCCGGGCTGGGCGGGCGTGGCTCCGATGCCCGCGCACACGGTGAAGCCGCTCAACGGCGAGGTGTCGGCGCGCTGGCCGAAGCGCGCGCAGCCCGCCCCCCTTCACCG
>JBKPDA010000131.1:0-6207 GCA_046727635.1 Actinomycetota bacterium
ACCTATACGCAGATGCTGAACAGCCGCGGCGGGATCGAGTGCGACTTCACGGTCACGCGGGTGGACGACGAGCTGTTCTCGATCGTCACCGGCACGGCCTTCGGGAACCATGACCTGTCGTGGATCCGCCGCCACCTGCTGGACGACGGCAGCGTTCGCGCCCGCGACGTCACCTCGCAGTGGTCGTGCTTCGCGCTCTGGGGGCCGGCGGCGCGGGACATCCTGCAGCCGCTCGTGCCGGAGGAGCTGTCGTTCCCCTACATGTCGATGCGGAAGATCACGGTAAGCGACGTGCCGGTGCGTGCGCTGCGGGTCACGTATGTCGGCGAGCTCGGCTGGGAGCTCTACTGCCCGAGCGAGTACGGAGCGGGCATGTGGGCCGCACTGTGGGAGGCGGGGCAGCCGCACGGCCTGGTGGCCGGCGGATACCGGGCGATCGACTCGCTGCGGCTCGAGAAGGGCTACCGGGTGTGGGGCGCGGACATCACACCCGACGAAACGCCTTACGAGGCGGGCCTCGGCTTCGCCGTGAAGCTCGACAAGGAGTTCATCGGCCGAGATGCCCTCGTCCCGGAGCCCGAGCGGCGGCTCTGCTGCCTCCTGCTCGCGGACCCGCGCGCCGTGGCGCTCGGCAACGAGCCGGTGCGGGCGGGCGGCGAGATCCGCGGCCGCGTGACCACGGGCGGCTACGGCTACACGGTTGAGCGCTCGATCGCCTACGCCTACCTGCCGAGCGAGCTGTCCGAGCCGGGCATGGCCGTGGAGGTGGAGGTGTTCGGCGACTGGATCGAGGCCGAGGTGGCAAAGGAGCCGCTCTTCGATCCGCGCGGCGAGCGCGTGCGTGGCGTGAACACCGCCGCGCTCACCGGCTAGCTAGGCTTCCCGCCTTCATGAGCCTGGTTGTGGTCGGATCGATCGCCTTTGATGCCGTGAGAACGCCCTTTGGCGAGCGCGAGCGCATGCTCGGCGGCTCCGCCGTGCACTTCTCGCTGGCGGCCAGCTTCTTCACGGACGTGCGCGTGGTCGGTCCCGTGGGCGACGACTTCGGCGACGCCGAGTACGAGGTGCTCCACGGGCGCGGTGTGAACACCGACGACATCGAGCGCGTGGCGGGCGGCCAGACGTTCTTCTGGCAGGGCCGCTACGAGTTCGATCTCAACACTGCCCACACCGAGGACACTCAGCTGGGCGTGTTCGGCGACTTCGAGCCAAAGCTCTCCGACGCGTCGCGCTCGGCCGGAACGGTGTTCTTGGCGAACATCCAGCCGGACCTGCAGCGCCGGGTGCGCGAGCAGTGCGAGGCAGCGCAGCTGGTCGGGCTGGACTCGATGAACCTGTGGATCGAGACGGCCCGCGAGTCGCTCGTGAAGACGATCAGCGGCGTGGACCTGGTGTTCATGAACGACGCCGAGGTGCGGATGCTCACCGAGGAGGCGAACCTGGTGCGCGCGGCGCGGCAGGTGATCGAGCTGGGACCGCGTGCCGTGGTGGCCAAGCAGGGCGAGTACGGCGCGGCGCTCTACAGCGCGGACAGCTTCTTCGCGCTGCCCGCCTATCCGCTCGAGACCGTGATCGACCCGACGGGCGCCGGCGACTCCTTCGCGGGCGGCTTCCTCGGCTACCTCGATTCACAGGGCCCGGGCGCCGCCGAGGACGAGGCGGAGCTCCGCCGCGCGATGACCTACGGCTCGGTGCTGGCCTCCTTCAACGTGGAGGAGTTCGGCACGGAGCGAGTGCGCCGCCTGAGCCGCGACGAGATCGACGACCGCTTCGCCGAGTTCAAGCAGATGACGACGTTCGAGGAAGTGCGGACGGCGTAGAGCCGCCGCCGTCCCCTACCGCCCCGCCGCCCGCCTGTATCGCGCCACCGCCAGCGGCGCGAACACCGCCAGGATCACGAACGCCCAGACCACGGCGCCCCAGACGCTGTTGCCCGCCGGTGCGCCGAGCCACAGATGGCGCATCGCGTCGACCGTGATCGTGAAGGGATTCACCTGCGCGAAGTCCTTCAGGACGGTCGGCATCGAGTCGACCGGCACGAAGGCCGAGGAGATGAACGTGAGCGGGAAGACCGCGATGAAGCCGACCGAGTTCGCGGACTCTGGTGACGACACGAGCAGGCCAACGAACGCGAAGAACCACGACCACGCGTAGCCGAACAGGAGCAGCAGCCCGACCCCGGCGATCGCACTCAGGAAGCTCGTGTGGAACGAGAAGCCGATGATCACGCCGGTGACGACGAGGATCGTGATCGACAGGGCGTTCGTCACGATGTCCGCCGCCGTCCGTCCCGCGAGCACGGCCGGCCGCGCCATCGGCAGCGACCGGAAGCGGTCGACCAGCCCCTTGTGCATGTCCTCGTTGAGCCCAATCGCCGTCACGAACCCGCCAAAGGCGATGTTCTGGACGATGATCCCGGGGATCAGGAAGTCGACGTACGAGTAGCCGGGCGTCGAGATCGCGCCGCCGAACACGTAGCGGAACAGCAGCACGAACATGATCGGCTGGATCGTGAAGGCCGTCAGCAGCTCCGGCGACCGTGGCAGCCGGATCAGGTTGCGCTCGGCGATGATCAGGGTGTCGCTGGCGAGTCGTCTCATGCGGCTTTCTCCTCCTCGTCCTCGGCCGCCTCCTCGGCGGTGTGGCCGGTCAGCGCCAGGAACACGTCGTCGAGGGTCGGGCGGCGCAGCGCCAGGTCGTCCACGCCCACGCCCGCCTCACTCAGCCGGTGAACCGCCTCCACGATCGTGCCGCTGCGCTCGCGCACGGTCAGCTTGAGGAGCCCGTCCTCGCACTGGGGGGTCTCGTCGGACATCGGTGCGAGCGCGCGGACGGCCGTATCGGTGTCCGCGCCGTCGTCGAGCGAGACCTCGAGACGCTCGCCGCCGACCCGGTCCTTCAGCTCGTCAGAGGTGCCCTCGGCGATCAGGCGCCCGTGGTCGATCACGGCGATCGTGTCGGCCAGCCGATCGGCTTCGTCGAGGTACTGAGTGGTGAGCAGCACCGTGGTGCCTCCCGCCACCAGGTTCTCGATCACCTCCCAGAGGCCCAGGCGGCTGCGCGGGTCGAGCCCCGTCGTGGGCTCGTCGAGAAACAGGACGGGCGGCTTGGCCACGAGCGCCGCCGCGAGGTCGATGCGCCGGCGCATGCCGCCCGAGTAGGTCTTGGTGGGCCGGTCGGCCGCGTCGACCAGGTCGAAGCTCTCGAGCAGCTCCAGGCCGCGCGCCTTCGCGGACCTGCGGTTCTCTCCGTACAGCCGGCCGACCATGGTCAGGTTCTCGAGCCCGGTGAGGTTCTCGTCTATGGCCGCGTACTGGCCGGCGAGCCCGATCTGCTCGCGCAGCTTCGCCGCGTCGTTGACGACGTCGAGCCCCAGCACCCGCGCGCTGCCGGCGTCCGGCTTCAGCAGCGTGGTGAGCACGCGCACGAGCGTGGTCTTGCCGGCGCCGTTGGGCCCGAGGAGGCCGAGCACCTCACCTTCGCGCGCGGTCAGGTCGACCCCGTCGAGCGCGCAGACATCGCCGAAGCTCTTGACGATGCCTTGTACCTCGATCGCGTGACCGTTCACGGGCGCTCACCTCTCCCGCGGTGCCGCATGTACTCCTCTCGCAGTGCCGGCATGCGTTCCTCCCACCATGCATAGAGCGAATCCAATTCCTCAAGCCGCGCTCGGCGCTCGGACGGCTCGTCGCCGAGCGCCTCCAGGCCCAGTCGAAGCACCCGGCGTGGCTCATTGAACTGCTCCTGGCGCCAGAAGTAGTCGTCCCACGCCTCGGGCCGGGCCCGAAAGCGATCGAAGCGCTCGCCGCGGAGGCGCACGCGCTCGATGAAGCCCATGCGCAGCAGCACGCGCGTGGCCGTGCTGATCGAGCCCTTGCTCGCCTGCAGAAGCTCCGCCAGCTCGGCTGCGCTCTGCTCGGGCGGGTCGCACACCAGCAGCCAGCCCAGGGTGCGGCCGATCATGCGTGGCGTGCCGGCCTCGAGCTCGAAGTAGACGCCCAGTTCCTCGACGAATCGTTCGATTGCGGCTTGGTTCATTCTATTCAGAGAGTACTGAACTTTCAAAACACGTGACGGGTCACCGGTCACGGGTCACAGGGCCGTCGACTCGTCAGGCCGCTCGGGCGCGACGCTCCGCCCGGCGGGCCGGCGGCACCTCGCGCACCAGACCGGGCAGCAACGGCACCAGCGACCGGAGGGCCGACTGCGACGCTCCGAGCAGCCGCTCGCGGCGCGGTCCCCAGCCCAGGCCGAGGTCCGCGCGCAGCCGCTCCGGCAGCATGCCGACCGTGGCCAGGTTCAGCAGCTCCACCAGCGGGCGCGCAACTCGGGGCAGGCCGCCGCTCAGCGTCACGTCAACGACGTCGCGCAGCGTGTCGGTGACCGCGAGGGTGTCCCCCTCCACCATCGACAGGAAGTACTCGTTGAACTCGCCATAGCTCGCCGGCTGGGCCGAGCGCGGGATGCCGAAGGTCTCCCCCAGCAGTCGCTGCTCGTCGTAATAGCGGCGCTGCTCGCGGACGGTCAGCGGCCCCACGTAGCGCTGGTAGACGAGGAGCGCCGTGTCGAGCAGCGTGGCGTGTACCCACATCAGGAGCTCCGGGTCGCGCGCGTTGTATGGAGTGCCATCGTCCGCCACGCCGCGCACGTGGCCGTGCACCCGCCAGAGCCGCGCGGCGGCCTCCTCGGCGACGGGGGTTGAGCCGAACACGATCCGGTTGGTCAGGTCGAGCGTGCGAAGGAGCCTCCCGAACGGGTCTTGTCGAAAGCGCGAGTGCTGCTCCACCCCGGCCGCCACCAGGGGGTGCGCCACCTGCAGGATCAGCGCCCGGCCGCCGCCCAGCATGAGCACGCCCTCGCGGCTCACCCGCCACACCACGCTCTCAGGTCCGAACAGGCCGGCGTCGCCCATCAGGCGAGCTTAGGACCGCTCGCGGATCCGGCGCGACGCTCGCTCGCGGGCGCCCGAAGTCACAAGCTTGCCGAACAGCGAGCGGTTCTCCGCGACGAGGCGATAGGCCCACTCAACCGCGCGCGGGAAGCGCGCCGCCACCCGCGCCAGCGGGCGCCCGCCGGGCAGCAGCCGCAGCAGCGGGGCAAAGGCGGCGCCCGCCGAATAGACGCGCCCGTCGGAGTCCACGAGGTGCCACGAAGACAGCATCTCCGGGTCCTCGATCGGCACCGGCCGCACCCTCCGATCGCGGTCCCACGCCAGCACCTTCGCCGTGCACCACTTGCAGAAGCCGCAGTCGGCGTCGTAGAGCAGGTCGATTGGAGGTTCGTCCGCTTGCAACGAGGGGTACGATCCTTGCGTGTCCGGAGGAGCTTGGATGTTGGTGTGGATGATGCTCGCCCTCAAGATCCCGCTGGTCGCGCTGCTGTACATCGTCTGGTGGTCGGTGCGCCAGACGCCTGAGCCCACGGGTGGCGATTCCGGCGGCGGCAGCGACCGCGAGCGGCACCACCCGAGCCGTCGTCCTCGCCCGCGGCCGCCCCGTCGCGGACCGCATGCCGAGCCGCCGCCGCGATCCCCGGCCCGCATGCGCGCGAAGGGCAAGCGCCTGTCGCCGTCGCACGACTGAGCCTTGCGGTACATTCGCCCGCGGTGAACTACTTCTTCATCCTCGGTCCGTTGGCCGTGGCCTGGGCGCTGATCGTCTCGCTGCTCGGGCTCACCCGGCGCGACTTCCCGGGCCGGGCCATGCCGCTCGTGATGGCCATCTCCGCGGTCCTCTTCCTCGGCGGCATCATCAGCGCCGCCGCGGGCGCGAACCACAAGGCCGGCGAGCGTCACGGGCCGCCCAAGGGCACGCCCGTCGCCGGTCACAAGAACGCTTAACTCACCCGGTAGCAAGCCAGGCGCTTGCTTTCGTCACAATCTGGGAAGTTGAGGCATAGACCGAGGAGACGCGCATGGCTGACGAGCAGGCACAGGAGCTAGGCAGCGAAGGCAACGTAGCCACGGCGCAGGACAGCCTGTCGGTTACGGACAACCGCACTGGCAAGACCTACGAGCTCGAGATCAAGAACGGGACCATCCGCGCGATGGACCTGCGCGGGATCAAGACCGACGATGACGACTTCGGCCTGATGGCCTACGACCCCGCCTTCACGAACACCGCCGCCTGCTCGAGCGAGATCACCTACATCGACGGCGACGCTGGCGTGCTCGAGTACCGCGGCTACTCGATCGAGGACCTCTGCGAG